>CAZGUG010000108.1:0-1509 GCA_964529035.1 uncultured Clostridium sp. | reverse complement strand
GGATAAGTGCTGAAGGCATCTAAGCACGAAGCCCACCTTAAGATAAAACCTCCCACCCAGCACTTAACCTACTGCTATGGTAGGCCGTAGTAGCGGGTTAAGTGCTGGGGTAAGGTCCCATGTATAACACATGGTAGATAGGCCGGGTGTGTAAGTGCAGTAATGCATTAAGCTGACCGGTACTAATAGACCGAGGTCTTGACCTAATTCGCTGTGCAGCTTTGAAAGTGCAACTAAACCCGGTGGCAATGGCGGAGGGGTAACACCGGTTCCCATTCCGAACACACAGGTAAAGTCCTCCAGCGCTGATGGTACTTAGGTGGAGACGCCTTGGGAGAGTAAGTCGCTGCCGGGTTTAACTTATATTTAAAGGCAGCCCGTCCTTTTTAGGATGGGCTGCTTTTATGATTCTTTTTATTTTTGAAATGCCGGCACTGATATTTATGCAATTTACGGCAGGAATTTGTGGTATTATAAAGAATTTGATTATATACTATACAGTGTGGCTTCTTATAAAATAAGTATTAGTCAAGACCCTGCAAGGGTACATAGAAAAATACAAGGGAGGAAAAATGACAAGTGAAGCACAAAAGCGACATAGAAATTGCGCAGCAGGCAAAGTTGAAACCGGCATATGAAATAGCTGAAAAACTGGGTATTAAAGAGGAATATATTGAAGCATACGGAAAGTACAAGGCTAAGATTGACTGCAGCGTTTTGACAAAGAATAATGCTGCTTTGAAAGGCAAACTGATATTGGTTACCGCCATAACTCCCACTCCGGCAGGTGAAGGTAAAACCACCACCACCGTGGGACTTGGCGATGCTTTAAATCTTCTGGGAAAAAAGGCAATGATTGCTCTCAGGGAACCTTCCCTCGGTCCGGTGTTCGGCGTAAAGGGAGGAGCTGCAGGCGGAGGGTATGCACAGGTGGTTCCGATGGAGGATATAAACTTACATTTCACCGGAGATATCCATGCCATAGGGGCTGCAAACAACCTGTTGGCTGCCATGCTTGACAATCATATACATCAGGGCAATTCTTTGAATATTGATACGAGAAGAATAGTATGGAGAAGGGCACTGGACATGAACGACAGACAGTTAAGGAGTATTGTAAACGGTCTTGGCGGCAGGGGGAACGGGGTGCCCAGGGAGGACGGATTCGATATAACGGTGGCCTCGGAAATAATGGCGATTATGTGCCTTGCCGAAGGCATAAACGATCTAAAACAGAGGCTGTCAAGGATAATAGTGGCCTATGACAGGGACGGCAAACCGGTTACCGCGGGCCAGCTTAAAGCACAGGGAGCTTTGACCGCCCTTTTGATAGATGCATTAAAGCCCAATCTTGTTCAGACTCTGGAAAACAATCCTGCCTTTGTCCATGGAGGGCCCTTCGCAAATATTGCCCATGGCTGCAACAGCGTTGTTGCCACAAAGATGGCATTAAAGCTTTGTGACTATGTGGTTACCGAGGCGGGTTTTGGTGCCGACCTGGGTGCGGAA
>CAZGUG010000107.1:0-1851 GCA_964529035.1 uncultured Clostridium sp. | reverse complement strand
AAGGGCAGAATTATAAGGATAGCCCATATGGGTTACATATCCGAAGGGGACGTACTGGACACCCTTGGGGCATTGGAACGGGTTCTGACGGGCCTGGGATACCCGGCAGGCAGGGGTGCGGCAGATGCAGCGGCCAGACAAATAATGGATACAGGGGGTACGGTATGATGAAAGTAATAGTTACAGAAAGGATTGCACAAAGTGGAATTGACCTGCTTAAGGAAAAGGTGGATGTGGACGTAAGGCTGAAGATTGAAAGGGACGAGCTGCTTGAAATAATAAAGGAATACCATGGAATTATAGTACGCAGCGCCACCCTGGTGGACAGCGAACTTTTTAAGGCGGCAAAAAGTTTGAAGGTTGTCGGCAGGGCGGGCAACGGTATAGACAATATAGCTCTTGATGCCGCCACCCAGGCGGGCGTGGTGGTTGTCAACACCCCCGAGAGCAATTCGGTTTCCGCCGCCGAGCATACAATAGGCATGATGATTGCTTCCAGCCGGAACACATGCAGTGCGAACGGATATATTAAATCGGGCAGCTGGGACCGTCACCGGTTCAAGGGGAATGAGCTGTACGGCAAGACAGTCGGGATAATCGGCCTGGGCAGAATCGGTGGGCTTGTGGCATCCAGGCTGCAGGCTTTTAATATGAAGGTGATAGCCTATGACCCCTATATACCCGACGAAAGGTTTAAATTCCTGGACGTGGAAAAGATGGAAAAGCTGGAGGACCTGCTGAGAAGGGCGGACATTATCACCATCCACACGCCAAAAACCGAAGAGACCACCGGCATGCTGGGGGATAAACAGTTCGAAATAATGAAGGACGGGGTCAGGCTTGTAAACTGTGCAAGGGGCGGCCTTATAGACGAAAAGGCATTGTATAGGGCACTTAAAAGCGGCAAGGCGGCCAGTGCAGCCCTTGACGTGTTTGAAAAGGAACCCTGTCCCGGCAACCCGCTGTTTGATTTTGACAATACCGTTGTAACTCCCCACCTGGGGGCGGATACATTCGAAGCACAAAATAAGGTGGGAATAAACATTGCAAACCAGGTACTTGATGCCCTTGAGGGAAAACTTGTGACAAATGCAGTTAATATGCCAAGCCTCCCGGACAGGGATATGGAATACCTGAAGCCTTACCTGCTGCTGGCGGAAAAGCTTGGACGGCTGTACTACCAGCTGGAAAAAAGGCCGATAAACAAAGTGGAGATAAAATACCGCGGCGGTATTGCGGATCACAAGACCGGGCCCTTAACCCTTGCATATCTTAAGGGTCTCCTTGAGCCGGTGGTAAAAGAAAGGGTTAATTATGTCAACGCAAAGCTGCTGGCAAAGAGCCGGGGTATAAACGTGCTGGAAAGCCTGGACAGCACAGCCAGCGAATATACCGACCTGATTGAGGTAAAGGTGGGCAACGGGCATGGTACCTTTACAATGGCGGGCACCCTTTTTGGAATGAGGGAGCCCCGTATAGTGGAGCTTAACGGTTACAAGATAGACATGGAACCGGCACCCTATATGCTGCTTGTGAGAAACGACGACAAGCCGGGGGTTATAGGCAGTATAGGCACCATCATGGGCGTGAGCAGGATAAATATAGCCACAATGCGTGTGAGCAGGAACTCAAAGGGCGGTAAGGCCCTTATGGTGCTTAACGTGGACGGGGTGGTGCCCAGGGATGTGATAGGAATGGTCAGGAAGGTGGATGGTATTACCGAAGTCAACTTTATAAAGCTGTAGGTTATCTGATATAATACTATTGGAAGGGACCGGTTATCGGTCTTATTAAGAAGCATACGGTTTTACGAAGAGGCGATATGAATGAAGGCAAGCGATATATACGATG
>CAZGUG010000106.1:0-2266 GCA_964529035.1 uncultured Clostridium sp. | reverse complement strand
GACCAGGCGTCGATAGAAATTTAATTTTTCAAAAAAGTTGTTGACAGCAGTGCATCATTAAGCGTATAATAATATTGTAATGATTACAATATTATATTTGTTATAATGTTGAGCTGATAATAATTTGCAAGGAGGGTTAACAAAATGGATGTTTCGGCTGACGAATTGATGGATATATTTAAAAGGAGGAACATAAGGCCCTCCTATACCAGGATGAAGATACTGGAATACCTGATGGTCAACCGGAACCATCCCACCGTTGACCGGATACACAGCCGGCTGGCCGGGGAAATACCCACCCTGTCAAAGACAACGGTGTACAATGCCCTGAACGCATTTGTGGATGCGGGGCTGGCCAGGGTAATAGCCATCGAGGATAACGAGACCAGGTATGACGCCGACGTATCAGACCACGGCCATTTCAAGTGCGAAAGGTGCGGCAGGATATACGACTTTCCGGTTGATACGGATTATTTCCGGTCGACGGCCCTGGACAGGTTCAGGATCACCCAAAGGGATGTTTATTTTAAAGGCATATGTCCCGACTGCCTTGATAATAAATAAAAAAATGAGGAGGTATAAGTTCATGAAAAACTTAAAGGGGACCAAAACTGCAGAAAATCTACTGAAAGCCTTCGCCGGGGAATCCCAGGCCCGCAACCGGTATACCTATTATGCATCGGTGGCGGATAAGGAGGGCTACAAGCAAATAAGGAATATCTTTATTGAAACCGCAGACAACGAAAAGGAGCATGCCAAAAGGCTTTATAAATTCCTTCTGGCGGGGTTTGAGGGCGAGCTTCCGGCGGCAATAGAGATTAACGCGGCCTATCCCGTTGCCCAGGGCAATACCCTTGACAACCTGAAAGCGGCAGCCGATGGCGAGAACGAGGAATGGGAAGATATGTACCCCGCCTTTGCCAAGGATGCCCGAAATGAGGGCTTTGACGAGATAGCAGAGGTCTTTGGGGCAATAGCCCATGCGGAAAAATGGCATGAAAAAAGGTTCGCCAAGCTTGCGGCCAATATTGAAAAGGGTGAAGTGTTCAAAAAAGGCGAAAAGGTCCTGTGGAAATGCGGTAACTGCGGGTACGTGCATGAGGGAAATTCGGCTCCCGAAACGTGCCCGGCCTGTGCACATCCCCAGGCTCACTTCGAGCTGTTTGCAGAAACCTATTAAAACGAAATGCAAAAAAAATAAAGAAGGGGGTATCATTAATGCTGGTTACAAAACAGGCACCTGCTTTTACCGCCAAGGCATTCCACCAGGGCGGGATCAAAAACGTTTCTCTGGAGGACTATAGGGGTAAATGGGTTGTATTATGCTTCTATCCCGGAGATTTTACCTTTGTATGACCCACCGAGATTTCGCACATAGCCGTCGGCTATGAGAAGCTTAAGAAACTCAATGTAGAAGTACTTTCGGTCAGCGTGGACAGCGTTTTCTCACATAAGATATGGAACGAAACCGAACTAAGCAAAATGGTGGACGGGGGCATACCCTATCCGATGCTGTCAGACCAAACCGGAGCAATAGGCAGGCTTTACGGAGTTTATGACGAGGATTCCGGTACCAACATCAGGGGTCGGTTCCTGATAGATCCCGATGGGGTGATACAGGCCGCCGAGATACTAAGCCCTCCGGTGGGAAGGAACCCGGAAGAGTTATTGCGCCAGGTAAAGGCATTTCAGCATAACCGTAATACAGGAGAAGTACTGCCTTCCGGTTGGATGGAAGGCGGCCGGACCCTGAAGCCTCACACAGGACTGGCAGGAAATGTCTGGAAGGCATGGCAGCCGCCCAAGGAATAAATGCTCGGCGGCGGTACGGGATGAAGCTCCGTGTACATTTTGCACGGGGCTTCATCCCGATGTTTTTTTATGTAGGAAGAAAGGGGAAAGGTACAATTGTCTTGCAACTATTATCCAAATTGACTAAAATATAACTAGCGTATAAGACAAACATAAAAAGAAAACAAAGGAGGGTTTTATCGGTGTATAAAAAGTGTTTGGGATTTTTGGCGCTTCTGATGGTGCTCACAATGGTTATTGGGGGCTGCAGCCAACAGGCGGAAGGTTTTAAGGTGGGAATGATTACCGATGCCGGCACCATAGACGACAAATCCTTTAACCAGGGTACCTGGGAAGGGGTGCTTATGGCCGCCGAGGATCTGGGACTTGAGGCACAATACTTAAAACCCGGCGGAACGACCGAAGCGGATTACATGAAGGAAATCGGAAATTTGTACGATGCGGGTATCAAGTT
>CAZGUG010000105.1:0-2383 GCA_964529035.1 uncultured Clostridium sp. | reverse complement strand
ACAGCGGCAGCAATGGTTGAGAAAAAGGCAGCAGTTAGCAGCTAAAGGGAGGATTAGGTACAGGTGAACAGTCAGGAAAAAATTACCTCGAATCAGCTCATGGCAATAATGATTTCCCTTCTAATAGGAATAGGCATACTAACCCTTCCACGAACGGTAACCGAGGAGGCGGGCCCCGACGGGTGGCTGCTTGTGCTGGTCGGGGGAATTATTGTGATAATAATATCGGTTGTTATTTCCAGGCTGGGAATTATGTTTCCCAATCAAACGGTGGTGGAATATGGTAGTACCCTTTTGTCCAAACCGCTTGGCATATTGTTTTCCCTCGGGTTTTTTGTATATTTTGTGCTTTTTTGTGCCTTTGAAGCGAGGGTTTTTTCCGAGATAACCAAGCAGTTTCTGTTGGACAGGACTCCCACCGAAGTCATAGTTGCTACCATACTTCTGACTTCCGCGTATTTGGTAAGGAAGGACCTGGCCACCATCGGCAGGATGGGAGAAATGATTGTACCGGTATTTATAATCGTGCCTTTTTTGTTTTTATCGGCAGCGATACCCGACATGGATTTAACAAACCTTCTCCCCTTCATGGGGACGTCTCCGGTTAGGTTTTTAGCGGGTTTGGGCACAATTGTGACCAGCTACCTGGGATTTGAGACTTTGCTTTTGTTCCAGCCGGCTATGAACAGGCCGCAGGATGCGGCAAAGGCGATGTCGGTGGCTTTGGGCGTGGTCATGGTTAGTTATATATTGACGGTTATAGCATCGGTATCCATATTCGGGGTATACGAAATCCAGCGCCTGATATGGCCTACTTTTACCATGTTCAGGACGATAAAAATCCCCGGGGCCTTTCTTGAAAATGTACATGGTGTGATAATGGCCATCTGGGTTGTAACGGTTTACATGACGCTGTCGATATTCTTCTTTGCGGCGGTAACCATAATGGGCAGGCTGGTGAAGGTAAGGGATCATGCTTTTATGGTACTGCCCCTTACCTTTATTATATATTTCCTGGCGATGGTGCCGGACAATATAGCAGTGCTTTATGAGTACCTTGATATGTTTTCGATATACCTGGGGGTGCCCTTTGGCTTAATATTTCCTTTGGTTATCTATGCAGCGGCAATAATTCGCAAAATGGGCACCGAAAGGGGGAATAAGGATGAAAGGTCCCTTGAAGAAGGCAGTTAGTTATGTCTTAGCAGCGGCCCTTGTTTTTTGTGCCACCGGGTGCTGGGACAGAGTGGAAATAAACAACAGGTATTTTGTGCTGGCCCTGGCGGTTGATAAATTTGAATACAGCGAGGCGGAAGAAAAAAAACAGGAAGAGGAGCAGCAGGGACAGAATGGAGTGCAGCAGCCTGCTGAAAGCCGCCGCAACAGGCTGGTGGTAAGCATCGTCGCCCCCAATGTAGGGCTTTTAAAGAGCGAAGGCACCATCGTAACTGAGGAGATGAAGTTTCCGTTGTCCACAGTGGGGCCAAATACACAGGAGGCCATAACCCAACTGGATACCCGGCTGAACGGAAGGATTTTTTTTGGTCATGTTAAGGCGGTACTTATTGGGGAACGCTTACTGAAAGACCGGAAGCTGTTTATGGAAACAATGGACGAGTTGGAGCGGGACCATCAAATCGGCAGGAATATCGATTTTCTGGCGGTAAAGGGCGAAGCGAAGGATGCGCTGTTTATAAAACCGCTGGTGGAGCCGATAATAGGTACGTATCTGGAACAGATATTCCAGCAGCGCAGGACCGGCCGGTTTCACGGGAGGAAACTGGGAGAGATTATAACCACTATCCACGAAACCGGCGGTGCCCTGATACCAAGGCTGACTGTAGGCGAAAACGAACTCAAGGTTGCCGGGGCCTGTGTCATTAAGAACCATAAACACCGGGCATGGCTGGGAGAGCTTGAAACCCGGGCCGCCCAGTGGATAGACGGCATGGCGGAGGAAGGAACGGTTTCGGTTGAAATGCAGGGTATCTGGGTGCCCTTCGAAATGACAGGGCTGGAAAGAAGCATGGAAGTCACAAAGGATGATGACGGTAACATTTACCTTGACATATCGCTGACGGTGGAGGGGGAAATAGCCGGGTACATTTATCAAATACACAGGGAAGTAATGGATGAAAAGTTTATTAAAGAGGCGCAAACAGCAATAGGCCGGGAGATGACGGCGGAGTGTACGGGCGTCATGGACAAGGTGAAAAACGAGTTTGGCGTGGACATCTGGGGTATCGGGGCCCATATAAGAAAGTTTCATCCGGAAATATGGCGGGATGTAAAGGATAACTGGGAAGAAGTTTTCCCTGATATAGAGGTTAATATATCCGTCCTGGTAAACGTGCGGAGGATTGGCATTATAAAATAACTGTTT
>CAZGUG010000104.1:0-2389 GCA_964529035.1 uncultured Clostridium sp. | reverse complement strand
AAACAGTTATTTTATAATGCCAATCCTCCGCACGTTTACCAGGACGGATATATTAGCCCTTATATCAGGGAGAACTTCTTCCCAGTTATCCTTTACATCCAGCCATATTTCCGGATGAAACTTCCTGATATGGTCCCCGATACCCCAGATGTCCACGCCAAACTCGTCTTTAATCTTGTTCATGACTTCGGTGCACTGCATCGTCATCTCCCGGCCAATTGCTGTTTCCACCTCTTCAATAAACTTTTCGTCCATTACGTCCCTGTGTATTTGATAAATGTACCCGGCTATTTCCCCCTCCACCGTTATCGGTATGTCAAGGTATATGTTGCCGTCATCATCCCTTGCAACCTCCATACTTCTTTTCAGCCCGGTCATTTCGAAGGACACCCAAATATCCTGCATTTCAACCGAAACCGTTCCTTCACCCGCCATGCCGTCTATCCACTGGGCAGCCCGGGTCTCAAGCTCTCCCAGCCACGCCAGGTGTTTATGGTGCTTGATGACACTGGACCCGGCAACCTTGAACTCACTCTCGCCTACTATCAGCCTTGGTATCAGGGCACCGCCGATTTCATGGATACTGGTTATTATTTCACCCAGTTTCCTTTCGTGAAACCGGCCGGTTTTGCGCTGCTGGAATACAAGTTCCAGGTATGTGCCTACTATCGGCTCCTCTATCGGTTTAATAAAAAGTGCGTCCTTCGCATCGCCCTTTACCGCCACAAAATCAATATTCCTGCCGATTTCATGGTCCCGCTCCAACTCGTCTATCGTTTCCATAAACAGCCTCCGGTCTGACAAAAGGTTTTCTCCCACAAGTATCACCTTGACATGGCCAAAAAATATCCTTCCGTTCAGCCGGGTATTGAGCTGGGTTATGGCCTCATGTATATTCGGCCCCACGGTGGACACCGGAAACTTCATCTCCTCGCTTATAATGGCACCTTCGCTCCTTAACAGCCCGACATTTGGGGCTACAACGCTTACCACCAGCCTGTTCCGGCGGCTGTCAGCAGGCTGCTGCACTCCATTCTGCCCCTGCTGCTCCTCTTCACCTTTTTTTTCTTCCGCCTCGCTGTATTCAAACTTGTCAACCGCCAGGGCCAGCACAAAAAACCTGTGGTTTATTTCCACCCTGTCCCAGCACCCGGTGGCACAGAAAACAAGCACCGCTGCCAAGACATAACTAACTGCCTTCTTCAAGGGACTTTTCATCCTTACCCCCCCCCTTTTTTTCTGTGCCCATCCTGCGTATCCTTGCCGTTATATAGATAACCAATGGAAATATAAAGCCGAAGGGCACCCCCAGGTATATGGAAAACATATCAAGGTACTCGTAAAGCACTGCTATATTGTCCGGCACCATCGCCAGAAAATATATAATAAAGGCAAGGGGCAATACCGTAAAGGCATGCTCCCTTACCTTCACCAGCCTGCCCATAACGGTTACCGCCGCAAAAAAGAATATTGACAGCGTCATGTAAACCGTTATAACCCAAATGGCCATTATCACACCGTGTACGTTTTCAAGAAAGGCCCCGGGGATTTTTATCGCCCGAAACATGGTAAAAGTAGGCCATGTCAGACGCTGTATTTCATATACCCCGAATATGGATACCGATGCTATAACCGCCAATATATAACTAACCGTGACCACGCCCAAAGCCACCGACATCGCCTTTGCCGCATCCCGCGGCCTGTTCATAACCGGTTGGAACAAAAGCAAAGTCTCAAATCCCAGGTAGCTGGTCACTATTGTGCCCAAACCCGCTAAAAACCTAACCGGAGACGTTCCCATGAAGGGCAGAAGGTTTGTTAAGTCCATGCCGGGTATCGCAGCTGATAAAAACAAAAAAGGCACGATTATAAATACCGGCACAATCATTTCTCCCATCCTGCCGATGGTGGCCAGGTCCTTCCTTACCAGGTACGTGGAGATCAGGAGTAGGGTACCAACTATGACTTCGGTGGGAGTCCTGTCCAGCAATAACTGTTTGGTTACCTCTGCTAACACCCTGGCCTCAAAACTACAAAAAAACACAAAATACACAAAAAACCCAAGGGAAAACAGTATGCCAAGCGGTTTGGACAGCACGGTGCTGCCGTATTCCACCACCGTTTGATTGGGAAACATAATACCCAGCCTGGAAATAACAACCGATATTATTATCACAATAATTCCTCCGGCCAGCACAAGCAGCCACCCGTCGGGGCCCGCCTCCTCGGTTACCGTCCGCGGAAGGGTTAGTATGCCTATTCCTATCAGAAGTGAAATCATTATCGCTATGAGCTGATTCGATGTAATTTTTTCCTGGTTATCCACCTGTGCCCAATCCTCCCTTTAGCTGCTAACTGCTGCCTTTTTCTCAACCATTGCTGCCGCTGT
>CAZGUG010000103.1:0-2578 GCA_964529035.1 uncultured Clostridium sp. | reverse complement strand
AACCGGTACCGCCAACGATACCGGTTGCTTAACAGTTTTCACACGCTGTCAAATAAGGCCAACAGCTCATTGGCCACCCTCTCCCAGCTGTATTTTTCTTCCGCCATCTTCCTTGCATTCTTCCCGATGTCAAGTGAGATATCCTCATGCTCCAGAAGATATATAATTTTCTCTGTCAGCGCTTCCGGCCTGTTATACCCGTCAATTACAAACCCGTTAACACCGTGCTCTATTACTTCCGCATTACCGCCGCGGTTGGTGGTAATAATGGGCAGGCCCGCCGCCATTGCCTCATAATGCACCCTTGCCAGCGGTTCCTTCCACTGCGATGTGCATACGAATATATCCGCCGCGCTGAAGTGCTTCGGTATATCGGCAGGGGGCAGAAAGCCGGTGAATATCACCGGCCCCTTAAGCTGTTGTGCCATCGATTTTAAGCTGTGTGTATAGGAATCCGAAGTATTGCCGCCATACCACTTGCTTCCAATTATCATCAGCGACGTATTAGGGTACAAATCCATTACATCCTTCATGGCTTCCAATAAAATATGGGGGCCTTTCTTTTTGCTGAGCCGTCCCACGAACAAAACCGCCTTGGTTTTATCCAGCCCGTATTTTATGCGCAGAGCCTTCCTGTCAAAAGCGTGTTTCTTTATATATACCGGCTTATACAGGTTTGCATCCACGCCGGAATACACCACCTGCAGTTTGTCGCCGGCTGAAGGATACAAGGCCTTTACGCCGTCGGCTATAAACCGGCTGACCGCAGTAATAAAGCTTACCCTGTTTATACACTTATAAGCCTTGTCTTTGTCTATCTTGTTCGGCAGAAACATTTCATTGTGAAGGCTGAGGCTTACGGTACTGCCGGGTGCCGCCTCGCTTATCGGCAGCACCCACAGGGGTCTGTTGAATACATGTATCAGACTGTATTCATCCCATTTTTCCGCACTCAGGTTGTTAACGTATTCACTCCTGGTTCTTCCGGTCAGCCTTTTGTAGCGCACATTACCCAGCGTTTCCTCCTGCGGAAGCCTGTCGCTTTTCAGGCTGTAGACGGTAATCTCATGATGTTTGGACAAAAAGGGCAGTATGCCTTCAATATATATCTGAATTGCTCCTCCCGATACCGGTGGTACGGGAAGTTTCTCGGTACATACAAGCGCTATCTTCATAGTCTGCTGCCCCCGGACAAACCCTTAAGAACCGGTATCTTTGCCTCTTCAAACCTTGCGGCTCTTTCTATTTTGCCTGCCGGTACCGGCTTGTTCTTTTTGAAAAGGTCCTTTACCTCGGCAAAAAACCAGTGGGGAAACATCAGGTCTACGGTCAATATTTCCTTTTCCTCATCTGTCAGTTTGTTCCCGTTTTCATACCATTTAATTATTTCATTTATCCTGGCCCCATTCCAACCGCCGCCGTCTTCCATCTGTTTGCCAATAATCTTGCGAAGGTCCCTTACAACCAAATCGTAGGTTACCCCGTCAAAGTCCAGTACATAAGCCTTCCCGTCCGACCAGAGTACGTTACCCCTGCCATAGTCCTGGTGGCAGAGTGGATAACTGCTGTATTCCTCACCGGTTAATGCCGCATAGCATGAATTGTGCACAGCTTCTATCGCCCTGTCGGCTATCTCTAGCATACGGCCTGCGTGCTTTAAAAAACATTGGAAATTGGGCTGCTGCCTGGGCCGGGCCAGTTCCTTCCACTCGGCCAGCCTGGTACGCATGGACTGGTACTGCCCCGGCCATTTGCCCAGCTTTGAGGATACCCTTGCCCCCTCCGGCGGTTTATAGCCAACCGACGCTTTATGCACCCCCGCCAGGCCTTCCACCGCCAGCGCCAGGTCGCCCGGGTTGTCAAAGTTTAAATCCCTGCCGTCAATCCAACCATAAAGGACAAACAGCTGTCCATCATGGTTGGTAACAGCGCTGCCGCTTTGATTCAAAATTACGTCGGGAACACTGCCTCCGCGTTGGTTTATATGCATCTGGGCGTGTACCGAAAATAAAACCTTTTCCTTTGAATGCCTCAGCCTTTTCAGGCACATGTTCATACCCTCGTGGGAAAACTTCCACAGCGTTTTTAAGCCCTTGCTCTGAATTATTCTGATCCCTTCGGGGGTTATTCCATAATACTGCAGCACCTTTTGAGCCAACTGGGTCAACTGGTCGGTATTCTGCCGCTCCATCATACGTTTAACCTCCATTCGTAAAAGTTATTGAGGGATCAAACCGTCAAAACCTTCAATAACCGGCCGGATGCTTTTCTCCACATCAATCATTTCCCGCAGCCTCTTTACATATTTGGCCTGGGTCCAGGTTTCTTCCCTCTTTTCATAATACTTGGTCATAATACCCGAAAACAGGTGGGGGTAAAAAAGCTCCCATTTCAGAACCTGCCACTTCGGGTATTCCAGCGGATTTTCGCCATGATACCACTCCAGCATATCCCTCGTTAAGGTCAGATCCCAACCGCCTCTTTTTTTCATGACCTTCAGAAGCAGCTTTCTGATATCCTTTACCGGTATATCCAGCGTGATGGAATCCACGTCCAGCACATACATTTCTCCGGCATC
>CAZGUG010000102.1:0-2591 GCA_964529035.1 uncultured Clostridium sp. | reverse complement strand
GTTTGCAGGGGTTTACGTTATTACACTTTATCTGGCTGCTGCAAAACTAGGGTTCTGGCCGGATATTTTTTCGGAAGACATATGTTTAAAATCAACTGGATTATGCTGTCCGGATCAATTTGCGGCGGCATGACTTCGACACCGGGACTGGGGGCTGCCATAGATGCCGTCGGCAGTGACGACCCGGCGGCGGGGTACGGGGCCGTTTATCCCTTTGCACTGCTGGGCATGGTCATGTTCACCATACTGCTACACCGGCTGCCGATGGTCTAAGGAAAGGTACCAAAACGTATTATTTGGTTGACAATGCGGCAAAATAGATTTATAATTACATCAATATTAAGTAAAGGCAATGATAGGGAGAGTAGAAGGAACAAAACCCCAAAGAGAAGGGATGCCGATGGCTGGAAGTGTCCCTGGGTTTTCACTTCGAAGACCACCCTGGAGCGGTGTGCGATACAAGCACGAACGGTGGTGCCGTTATAACCGTAATGAGTGGACTTTTAAGTCTATCGGGGTGGAACCGCGGGAACAACCTCTCGTCCCTTAGCTTTATGCTGGGGGCGGGAGGCTTTTAATTTGGCAGAAAAATTATGAATGGAGGAGGAGCAATGGATAATATAAAG
This sequence comes from uncultured Clostridium sp., assembly GCA_964529035.1. Classification (GTDB taxonomy): domain Bacteria; phylum Bacillota; class Clostridia; order Ch29; family Ch29; genus CAZGUG01. Next base: position 1,965 of record CAZGUG010000102.1, on the reverse strand, counting down.
GTGTTTTTAAAAGACGGCTCCGGTAAGGAGTACAAAAAAGGCGTTATCGTAAGGGAAGTGGTGGAAGATATCGGCAAAGGGCTGGCAAAGGCGGCACTGATTGCCGAGGTGGACGGAAAGCTGGTTGAGCTGGACTACCCGCTGCAAAACGACTGCCGGCTGAACGTTTTAACCTTCAATGACGAGGACGGGAAGGATGCCTTCCGGCATACAAGTTCTCATATACTGGCGCAGGCGGTAAAACGGGTCTTCCCGGAAGCAAAACTTGCCATAGGTCCGGCTATACAGGACGGGTACTATTATGATTTCGACGTGGAAAGGCCGTTTTCAACCGAGGACCTGGCTGCGATAGAAGAAGAAATGGACAAAATTGTAAGGGAGGATTATCCCCTTGAAAGGGTCGAGATGGAAAGGGATCGGGCGATAGAGTTCTTCAGGGCCGGCGGAGAAGACTACAAGGTTGAACTAATAGAAGACCTGGAAGAGGATATGCCCATATCGGTATACCGCCAGGGCGAGTTTACAGACCTCTGTGCAGGGCCCCATGTACCGTCCACAGGTAAGATCAGGGCCTTCAAGCTGTTAAGCGTAGCGGGAGCATACTGGCGCGGAGATGAGAGCAAAAAAATGCTGCAGAGGATTTACGGGACTTCCTTCGAAAAGAAAAAGGACCTGGAAGATTACCTGAAAATGCTGGAGGAGGCTAAAAGGCGGGACCACCGTAAAATCGGCAGGGAACTGGATTTGTTCAGCATTATGGAGGAGGGTCCGGGGTTCCCGTTCTTCCATCCCAAGGGTATGGTTATAAGAAACATACTGGAGGACTTCTGGAGGCAGGAGCATATAAAGCACGGGTACCAGGAGGTGAAAACACCAATTATCCTCAACGAGGACCTGTGGCACCGTTCGGGTCACTGGGACCATTACAAGGAAAATATGTACTTTACCGAAATAGACCGAGGAGCTTATGCGGTAAAACCAATGAACTGCCCCGGTGGGATGCTGCTTTACGGAAGAAAGCTGCACAGCTATCGCGACCTTCCGCAGAGGGTGGCGGAGCTGGGCCTTGTTCACAGGCACGAGCTCTCAGGCGCCCTGCACGGTCTTATGAGGGTAAGGTGCTTTACACAGGACGATGCCCACATCTACATGTTGCCTTCACAGATAAAGGACGAAATAATTGGTGTAATCGAGCTCACCGATTACCTGTACAGCATATTCGGATTTGAATACAGGGTGGAACTGTCCACCAAGCCCGAGAACTCAATGGGTTCGGACGAGGACTGGGAGACTGCCACCAATGCCCTGAGGGAAGCCCTTGAGGAAAAGGGGATAGACTATAAGCTCAATGAGGGAGATGGTGCCTTTTACGGGCCAAAGATTGACTTCCACCTCAAGGACTGCATAGGGCGTACCTGGCAGTGCGGTACCATACAGCTTGACTTCCAGATGCCCGAAAGGTTCGAACTCGTGTATGTGGGAGCCGACGGTGAGAAGCACAGGCCGGTAATGATTCACAGGACAATATTCGGCAGTATAGAGAGGTTTATTGCCATACTCACCGAGCATTATGCCGGTGCGTTTCCCGTATGGCTTGCCCCGGTCCAGGTCAAAGTACTGCCAATAACCGACAAGCATAACGATTATGCATCCCAGATACGCGATAAGCTTTTTGAAAAGGGCCTCAGGGTTGAAACCGACCTGAGGAATGAAAAGGTGGGATACAAGATAAGGGAGGCCCAGATGGAAAAAATACCCTTTATGCTTATAGTAGGGGACAAGGAAATCAAGGAGGGTACCGTCTCGGTAAGAACCAGGGACAAGGGCGATCTGGGTGCCGTGAGCCTTAATAAATTTGTGGATGACATAATAGAAATGGTCATAAGCAAAAAGTAAACCACATGTAAAGGGTCATTGAATGATATTTTTCATCAATGGCCCTTTATAAACAGGTCTTGCAGCAAG
>CAZGUG010000101.1:1503-2630 GCA_964529035.1 uncultured Clostridium sp. | reverse complement strand
TGTTTAATTTTTCCCTGAATAGTGGTACAATATATAAAAATAGTTGGCAGGAGCTGTAATGGTTATGATTGGTGAAAAAGAGACTGGTATTATCATAAAAACACTTACCGACAGGCTGAATGCCCGCCTTATTTACGTTTTCGGCTCTGCCGCCAGGGACGAAATGACTGAAGAAAGTGATATGGATATAGCATTCCTACCCGATGGTTCCCCGGACCAATATGAAGTGTTCGTTGTAGCTCAGGAATTGGCCGGTATGCTGAACAGGGAAGTAGACCTTGTAAATCTTGACAGGGCTTCAACGGTACTGCAGGCCCAGGTGGTCAGTACCGGAAAGGTCATATACTGTAAGCGCAGGGAAAAAAGGCTTATCTTTGAAATGAATGTACTGAAAGAGTACGCCAGGCTCAATGAAGCGCGCAGGCCTGTTATAGAAAAAGTTATGGAAAGAGGCTCTGTCTATGGAAAATGATATTGTGCTAAATAAATCTAATATCATTGAACGTTGTATCAGAAGAATCAACGAAGTGTATGAAGACGATCCTGAAAATCTAAAAGACTTCACAAAACAGGATTCAATAATACTCAATATACAAAGGGCATGTGAAGCATGTATTGATTTGGCTATGCACATCATCTCGGATAAGAAGCTGGGACTTCCGCAAAGTACCAGGGACGCCTTTGATTTGCTGGAGCAGGAAAGAATTATTGATAGTAATATGGCAAAACGGCTTAAAATGATGGTAGGGTTTCGTAATATTGCGGTACATGAATATCAGAAGCTTAACCTTGTAATTGTACAAAAAATTCTAGAAAACCATCTCAAGGACCTTTCGGATTTTTCGCAGCTTATATTGAAACGATAACAAAAAACCACTCAATCAAAGAGTGGCGTTGAAATAAAAATATCATCCCAGCTTGCGTTTGAGGGTTCTTATCTCCGCTTCGTGTTCGCCAAGGATTTCAAAGATTGATTTTTTGTCTTCTATCAATAGGTTCAGTTTTGATTCCATCTGCAGATGCCTGGCAGCGTTCCTGGCTTCCAGGTCGTTCAGCTTGTCTTCCAGCCTTGCCTGGCCCTCCTTAAGCGATGCTACGTCGCCTTCCAGCCTCGACTGGCCCTCCTT
>CAZGUG010000101.1:0-1403 GCA_964529035.1 uncultured Clostridium sp. | reverse complement strand
CTGGCCCTCCTTAAGCGATGCTACGTCGCCTTCCAGCCTCGACTGGCCCTCCTTCAAGTCCCTGAGCCCTTCCAGCACTGTCTTCTGAAAGTTTTCACCGTTCACAAAGCACGCCCTCCTTTCACTAATAATATACCACAAATATAAATGCTGTATGATTAAGTTTAATAAAGAATCCGGTCGCGGTAATCCCGCCTTATATCGCTCTGCAAATACCTAATAAACCGGTACAGAATGGCCGCCGCCTCCGCCCTGGTCAGCACCTCGTTGGGGTTTAGGTTGCCGTAGCTGTCGCCGGTGACAAGGCCAATCTCACCGGCGGCGTATACCGAATCCATTGCCCAGTCGGGTATTTCGTGGTCGTCGGCAAATCCGGTCCTAAAGCCCGGGCTGGGTGCCATGTTCTCAAACCCCAGGGCACGTATCATAATGGTTATCGCCTGGGCACGGGTCAGCACACCGTCCGGCTCAAACCGGCCCTGGCTCATGCCCTGTATTATACCCCGTTTTTCCACTTCCATTATATAATCGTAATAGGGATGGTTAGTGCCAACATCCGAAAACGTCTCATTTCCGGTGTCGGCCTGCCGCCCGGGCAGCCCGCCCTGCTGCGGCTGCTGGAACTGCGGCTGACGGCCCTGCTGCGGCTGCTGCGGCGAAATTCCCGCCGCTTCTATTACAGCCCTTGCAAAATCCGAGCGAAGCATGGGCAGAGAGGGCCCGAAATAGGCCGAAGTATGCTCAAACACTCCCAGGCTGTACAGCGCCTCAATCTCGCGCTGGGCCCAGTGCCCGCCTATGTCCTTCAGCTCGGGAATAAGGAGCCTCTGGTATTTCGGCACCGTTTTGAGCACAAAGCTGTCACCGCCCCTTTCGCGGTTTCTCCCGTGCGGGATACCGTCGCTGGCAAACTCGGGCAGGTCGCAGCGGTATTCTATGAGGTTTTCCTGCTCCTCGGTCAGCATGTACCCGCCGTGGAAGCTTATCTGGGTAGGCTGGTTTCTTATGTAGGTCATGTACTTGTTTGTTACCGACGATACGGTGTAGGAAAAGTCCCCGTCCCAGCCGGCGCTTACGGTATCGCCTTCATCGTCGGTTATGTCCAACCTGCAGTCGACAAACCCTTCCACCCGGCTGGTGGTAACGCTGCCCCAGTGGTGGTGGTAGCCTATGTCCTGCCCTACTGTATCTATCGTGACCCGCCCGTTTCCGTTGTCTATCGAGTATATCTTTTTCCCCTGCCAGTTGCCGGAGAAAAAGTCGGCTATCGGCTTGTTGTGCGTGATACGGGAGCCGTTCAGTATGTATTCCTCCAGCTTGTACCTGGCGTCGGGGGTTGTTACCGTCTCGCTGAACCTGTCCAGGGAAACAGAGCCCACCGTCTGGTTTATATCCTCCCGCAC
>CAZGUG010000100.1:0-2684 GCA_964529035.1 uncultured Clostridium sp. | reverse complement strand
GGACAGGACAAACCACATACTCAAATGCAATGCCAATACCGGGCCAATACTGATGTTTTACAGGGAGCAAAGCGAAATACAGGAAATAATAGATGAATGGATGCAAAACAAGGCTCCCCTAAATAATTTTGTGTCTGAGGATGGAATAGCACACCGAATATGGGTAATAGACAACCCGGATACAATTAAAAGATTGGCAGAGCTGTACCGGGGGGTTAAAAGCCTTTATATAGCAGACGGGCATCACCGGTGCGCGGCAGCGGCCGGGGCGTGCCTTGAAAAGAGGAAGAACGGTTATAAAGGGAACGAAGAGTTCAACTTTTTTCTGGGCGTAATATTCCCTCACAGCCAGCTTCGTATCCTTGACTACAACAGGGTGGTATCCGACCTGAACGATATGACCCAGGAGGAATTCATCAAAGCAATACCTTCCTCAAACAGGGGGACAGGTACCGTGTTTGAAGTATGTCCTGTGGAACAAGCGAAGGCCTACAGGCCGCAGCAAAAGCATAATATGGGAATGTTTACAGGGAACAAGTGGTACCGCCTGAAAGCAATTCCGGGAAGTTGGGATTCAAACGACCCGGTCGAAAGCCTGGACGTTTCGATCCTGCAAAAAAACCTGTTGGAGCCGGTACTGGGTATAAAGGACCTAAGGACCGATGAGAGGATTGAATTTGTAGGCGGTATAAGGGGCCTAAAAGAGTTGGAAAAAAGAGTGGCCCTGGGAGCGGTAGCGGCCTTCTCGCTGTATCCCACTTCCATTCAGGAGCTTATGGAAGTGGCGGATGCGGGCAGAGTGATGCCGCCCAAGTCAACGTGGTTTGAACCAAAACTCAGAAGCGGCCTGTTTATACACGATTTGGGATAAAGACACGGGGACGGTTCTTATGTCTTTTTTGCGCCTATAATCCATATGACGGCAGCCCCGTTCCTTTGTCGCAGCGGGATGGAAGGTCGCTTACCGAAAGGCTATAATAAAGGAGGGTGGGTGAGAAAGATGAAGGAGATTAAGCGTTTAGCGGGCTGGATAAAACAATCGGACTTTACCGTTGTGCTTACCGGTGCCGGTATGTCCACCGAAAGCGGGCTTCCCGATTTCAGGTCAAAGAGCGGATGGTGGAAAAGCTACGACCCTTCTGCATTGGCATCCGTTGACGCAATGAAAACCAATTATCCTTTGTTTCATGAATTCTACTGTATGCGGATAAAAGCCCTGGAAGAATGCCAGCCCCATCGGGGCCATTATATACTGGCCGAATGGGAGAAAAAAGGTTTGATACACAGCATTGCGACGCAGAACGTGGACGGCTTCCACAGGGCCGCCGGCAGCGTAAATGTGCACGAGCTTCATGGGTCGCTGCGAAGCATAAGGTGTCTTGGCTGCGGCATGCGCGGCGGAGTGGAGGACTTTATCAATAAGGCCGGCTGCCGGTCATGCGGGAAGAATCTGAGGCCGGAGGTTGTATTGTTTGGTGAAATGCTTCCTGCGGATGCCTGGGACAGTGCTATTAATGATATAGGAAAAGCGGATCTTGTTATAGTCATAGGGACCAGCCTCCAGGTTTACCCGGCCAATCAACTGCCTTCTTTGACAAAGGGCAGGAAGGTGATTATAAACTGTGAGGTACCTGCCGGAAGAAGTAAATTTGACATGGTTGTTAAGGGAAAAGCCGGGGACGTTCTGGCCGAATTAAAGCGGATGGTTTGAAAAAACGGCATATTACTCAAACAAAAAGAACCGTCCCTATTGTTTGATTTTGGCAAATTCCGGTTTGCCGCCGGGGAAGCGGGTTATGTACTTAAAGCCCGCCTTTTCCGCAAGCCGGTGAGCGTAGTCAAAATACTCCGCCAGTTGGTGGGAGGTGTGGGCGTCCGAGCCTATTGTAAGGATCTCTCCACCCATTTCACGGTATCTCTTCAGAAGATCCAGGTCGGGCATGGTGCTTCCAAGCTTGTACCTGAAGCCGGAGGTGTTTATTTCAAGACCTCTGCCGGTACTTATGAGTTCTTCGAAAACAAGGTCCAGCAGGTCGCCGAAGTCTGCATGTTTCATACTGCTGTCGTCGTAGCTTCCATACCTTCTTATAAGGTCTATATGGCCCACCACATTGAAATTTTTAAACTCCCTTATACATGCAAGCAGTTCCGCGAGATACTCGGTATAGGCGGCCTTTTTTGTTTTGCAGCGGTGGAAGTCTTCGCCGTAAAGGTCGATACCGGATACTGCGTGTACCGATGCTATAACAAATTCAAAGTCCCTGCCTTTCAGAAAAGCGCTGCATTCATCCAGGATATGGGGTTGAAGGCCTATCTCAAGCCCCTTGATTATATTCAGTCTGCCGTTATATTTTTTCCTTGCTTGGTTTAGGGCTAACGAATAGGATTCGTAGTCAAGGTCGAAGCGAAAATCCCTGTCCGGATAGTCTATGTCCAGGTGGTCGGTTATGGCTATTTCAACAATACCTTTTTCAACTGCCGCAAGGCATGCCTCGTCAAGGGACATCCTGCTGTCTTCGGAAAAGCCGGTATGTACATGATAATCGCAAAACATAATATTACCTCCAAAAGATACCGGTATCGATTCGCGGCCGGCATTCATATATTCCGACCGTATAACTGCAATTTTACTTGTCCGGCGGTTGAATGTCAAGGCGATGAAAACGATTGCCCGATATTGGTAT
>CAZGUG010000099.1:0-2793 GCA_964529035.1 uncultured Clostridium sp. | reverse complement strand
TCACTGCCGTCTTCCGCTTCCTCTTCGGCTGTCATGTCGATACTTTCTTCCACCGCCCGTACCTGTGTCAGGCTTGCGATAACCTCATTTCCGTCGTTCAGTATGCCTATTTCTGCCCCCATCTCAACATCTCCCACCGTCATAGCTTCGCCAATATTCATGTTTGTTACGTCCACCCGCAGATTCCTCGGTATGTTGTGTGGAAAACACTCGATTTCCAGTTCCCTTAACTGATGCTGCAGTATCGTGCCTTCCTTTTCAACGCTGTCCCTTCCAACCAGTATCACTGGGACAACTGTTTTTACTTTCTGATCGGATTTGGTTTCCAAAAAATCCACATGAAGCACCTGCCGGGTAACGGGATCTTTTTGCACTTCCTTAATAAGTACCATTTTTATTCCCTGTCCCAGGTCAAGCCCCACCAGATAACTTTCACCGTAATGCCTTAAAAGCCTGCCCAGTTCTTTGCTGTCAATTTCCACCGGAGTGTTTACAGATCCCTGTCCATATATTATCCCCGGAACCCGGCCTCTGCTTCTCAATCTGTTCGCCGGCCCTTTACCTGTTTCATTTCGGAACTGCCCGTTTAAAAAGGCCTGCTCCAAAACAATCCCTCCTTTAGCGGAACATAGATAACAATAGTATTTCCACCCATGGAGTTGTTTAACCAAAGGGCAATAATTTATAGGTTTTATATGCTGGATCATATTTAAAAAGCCCCTTACTTAAATCAAGGGGCCAGCAGTTTTTTTAAATTTGTCAGGTCTTCTATGTATACGTCCCTGAGCTCTCTCCTGTATATAACGGAAGCGGGATGATACAGGGGATACAATCTTTTACCCTCAAACTCCATTGGTTTTCCATGGACTGCCCCTATCTTAATATCTTTCCCGGCAAGGGAAAACAGCGGTGTGTTGCCCAGGGTTATTATCAGCGAAGGTCCTACAAGGTCTATCTCGTCCATCAGCAGAGGGCGGAACAGTCCTATTTCTTCTTTGGTAGGTGCCCTGTTGGAAAGCCTTCCGGTACCGGGACTTTTTTTGACAGGGCGGAATTTAACCGCATTGGTGATATAAATATCCTTCCTCTCAAGCCCGACAAATTCCAGGAATTCATCAAGGTTTTTGCCGGCGGCCCCGACAAAGGGCCTGCCCTTTTCGATTTCTATTTTTCCCGGCGCTTCTCCAATCATAAAAAGTTCGGCTTTATTATCTCCTTCGCCCATAACCACCGGCATGTACTCCGCCAAAAGGGCTGCGTATTTTTCTTTAAGTCCCGGTAAACTTTTAGTTGTTCTTTGTGACAATACATCACCTTCCATCATTTTGCGCTGAGTTCCTGCAGTTTGTCGGAGATGCTTTGGAAATCCTCCCATGCAGGCCGTTTTTTTGCCTGGTCCCTCAAAAGCGCTGCAGGATGGTATGTGGCGGTAATCCAGTAACCTTTCCTCTCAAGCCACTGTCCCCTGTCCCTGGTGATTCTTATCTTGCTGTCTATGATATATTTTGCTGCGGTGGCGCCAAGACATACTATTATTTTGGGTTTCATTAGATAAACCTGGTTCCTTAAGTAGGGCAGGCATGCATTGGCCTCTTCGGGGGCGGGTATTCTGTTGTTGGGAGGTCTGCACTTGACAATATTTCCTATATATATATTGCTGCTGTCAATACCCGAAGCTTCCAGTATCCTGTCCAAAAGCTGTCCGGCTTTGCCTACAAAGGGCACTCCGGTAATATCCTCGTCCCGGCCCGGTCCTTCACCCACAAACATAATATCAGCATTCCGGCTGCCCTTGCCAAACACAACCTTGGTCCGGCTTTTGTACAACCGGCATCTCTTACAGCCTCTACAGTATGCCTCCAGTTCGTCCCATTCCAGCATTAAAATCCCCCCCTGCGGACAAGTAAAGCTCTGACAGGTAAATTAATCATGGGCTTCATGAAAGGATTGGGTCTGTTTCCATGAAGCCCATGATTGTCTTTCTTGAAATCCCCTGTACCCGGATAACCGGGGCATCAATAAAGTATTATTCCTCTTCCTCTGCGGTTTCAGGCACATCGGCGCCTTCTTCGCCTTCTTCTGCTTCCACTTCCTCTTCTTCCTCTTCTTCTTCCTCAACGATGCCCTTCGGTTCTATAATATTGGCAACCATTTCTCCCGGCGGTGTCAGAACCTCTATTTCTTCTTCAATTTCCAAATCCGAAACGTGCAGAGCCTGGCCGGTATGCATTCCCGAAACATTGAATTCTATGGACTTTGGAACAAACTTTGGCAGACAGCTTATCTCCAGTTCATTCATCATCTGCTGCAGCACCCCGGCTCCGACAATACCGTCAACTCCAACGGCAACCAATGGCACGGTGGTGGTAATCGCCTCGTCTGCGCTGATCTCAAACAGGTCTATGTGCATTATTTGACCGCTTACAGGCTCGTTCTGGACTTCCTTAAGCAGTATCAGCTTTGATTCTCCGTTATACTCGGCATCAAATATGGCGCTGCTTCCCATGCGGCTTATCAGTCTTCTCAGGCTGGATGCTTCAATTTTTACAGGCTGTCCCTGGTTGTCCCTACCATATAAAACACCGGGAATAAAGCCTTCGTATCTGGTCTTTTTCGCCCCGCTGGTGCCGGTTTCTTCCCGCTCCAAAACTTTAAGCTTTGTATCACTCATTGCATTTTCCTCCTTTTCTGTAAACACATAAGCTATTATACATAAAAATACGTCTGCTATCAACTCTAACACTATTGTATTTCTTTTTGATAGTTTTATCCAATATTAATACAATCCAAAAA
>CAZGUG010000098.1:1848-2910 GCA_964529035.1 uncultured Clostridium sp. | reverse complement strand
AAAAGCTGGCGGATATGGAAAGCGAGCATTACGGGATACTAAAGGACAGGTTCGACGCCCTTGGAGGAGATGAGAGTATTAAGGTTATATCCTGGGTTGTCGATGACAAGAATCTTATGAAAAGCCCCAAAATATTTGCCGATGAGGCTGTGGCACCGGATGCCGGGGATGAAGACGGGCTGATATCCGACCTAACAATAGTACGCATGGCATACCTGATAGAAAAGGACTTTTCGATGTTCTACAAATATGCCGCCACCAAGGTTGAGGACCAGGAAGTTAAAAAATTTCTTAAGACTCTGTCTGAATGGGAAACCGGGCATATGGAAATGTTCCACCAACAGTACCAGAGCCTTATGAGAAAGGAATGGGAGGATATAGGAGCTTACCTGTTCCAGTAACTGCCGATTATATAAATAAATATTTCGAGGAGGAGATATCAATGAAGTATATTTTACCGGAGCTGCCCTATCCGTATAATGCCCTTGAGCCGTATATGGACGAGGAAACGGTCAGGATACACCACGACATGCACCACAACGGTTATGTTAAGGGACTTAACAACGCACTGGACAAATTAAAGGAAGCGCGGGAAAGCCAGGACTTTGCCCTTATAAAACACTGGGAGAGGGAACTGGCCTTCAACGGGGCGGGGCATATGCTGCACACCCTTTACTGGGAAAGCATGTCCCCCGACGGCGATAGACAGCCCAGAGGAAAGCTTGCCGAACAGATTGACAGGGACTTTGGCAGTTTCGAATCCTTCAAGAAGGAATTTTCGGCTGCGGCCGCCGCAGTGGAGGGTTCGGGCTGGGCACTGCTTGTATATTCCAGGGAAAACCAAGAGCTTTTGATACTGACGGTTGAAAAACACCATAATCAGCTGCTGCCCGGTATGGTGCCCATAATGGCGTTGGATGTATGGGAACACGCCTATTACCTGAAGTATAAGAATAAAAGGGTTGATTTTATACAAAACTGGTGGAACATAGTCGACTGGAGAGGCATAAGGTACAGGTTCGAGGATGAACGCGGCTGCTGCTGTTCAAACTGCTGAAGGGC
>CAZGUG010000098.1:0-1748 GCA_964529035.1 uncultured Clostridium sp. | reverse complement strand
CATATAAAGCATATACGCCGGTTGCCCGCCAGTTTTTCGCTGTATCTTTTAAGTACCCTGCCCACCGTAACCGGTGTATCCTGATATTTAAATTTTACCGGTTCAACCCTGCCTGAACTGTAGAACACCGCTATCATGTCCACCGGTTTATTTAAAACCTTCATACCCTATACTCCCCCTAAAGCGTACTGCTCATGACCGGCCAGTTTTCCGAGCCCGCTCCCCCGAGGGAGGCGCATATCCCGGAATTTATGAAGCAGGCCCTTACCACCGACCCTGTACCATGGAGGTTCCTTATACTGTCCACCGTTTTGTCAAGGGCAAGGTTTTTAGTACGGTAAGGCCGGTCAAAGAGAGAGCACTGGATATAATCATCCCTGTCAAGGCTTGTCACTCTCAAGGCTATATGCCTTACCGGGGACCCGTCCCATGCTTCGTCGAACAGACGTGCCGCGGTTTTGTATACATCCATGGTACAGTTTATCGGGGTTGGAAGCTTCTGCTGGTGAGAGCGGTGCCTGAAGTCCGAATATTTTATGGATACCGATATAACGCTGCAGCAGCTTTGCGAATACCGAAGGCGCATGGATACCGTTTCGGAAAGCGACAGCAGTATAAGGCGGGCGGTATGGGTATCCTCCACGTCAAAGGGTATTGTGGAGCTGTTGCCCATACCCTTCATGGGCATATAATATCCGGGAAATACGGCGGAATCTTCCAGCCCCCTGGCGTAATTGTGCACAAGAAGGCCGTGGGACTTCAGTTTATGCTTTAAAAGTTCGGGGTCTGCAGTGGCAAGGTCGCCTATGGTGAATATTCCCATCGATTGCAGTTTTCTGGTGGTTTTATTACCCACCATGAACAGTTCTTCCACCGGCAGCGGCCACATTTTGTGCTCTATCTCCCCGGGAAACAGAGAGTGGACCATGTCAGGTTTTTTCAATTCGGAAGCCATTTTGGCCAGCAGTTTGTTGCAGGATACGCCTATGTTTACGGTAAACCCCAGTTCCTCGCATATCCTGTCTTTGAGGCGCACGGCAAGTTTAAGGGGTGGGCCCAGGCGTTTTTCCATGCCGGTGTAGTCCAGGAAGGCTTCATCTATCGAATACTGCTGTACCTTTGGCGAGTATTCCCTTAATATTTCCATCAGGGCGCTGCTACATTTCATGTACAGGTGGTAGTCCGGCGGGACCAGAACAAGCTTAGGGCACTTGTTTTTGGCTTCCCACACCGGCTCGCCGGTTTTTACGCCGAATTTCTTGGCGGGTATCGATTTTGCCAGTATTATTCCGTGACGGGTTTCCTGATTTCCCCCAACGGCAGAGGGTATTTCCCGCAAATCAACGGGATATCCTCTCTGGAGATTATACACCGCCTGCCATGAAAGGAAGGCGGAGTTTACGTCTATATGCATTATTACCCTGCCTTGCATACTGCCTCACCCCTTAGAGGAATGGAGACACACTTTTATATGTGGTATTCCTCTATGGCCAAGGAATGTCCCCAATTACCAGCTACCAACTATAGAAGATTATACTGGTAAATATATTATACACGAATATATGTTCGTATAAAAGGGGTAAAGGAAAAAATATGATAATAGCCGTTTTCAGGAACTCAATATTTTTTGTAGAAATAATTTTCCAGGTTGGATTGGGCAGTACAAAGCGCCAATGTTCTAAACGACTGGGGTGCACGGGTTTTTGACACTTGAATAAATACCAAGATCTTTGGAAGCCTTGAAAACA
>CAZGUG010000097.1:0-2952 GCA_964529035.1 uncultured Clostridium sp. | reverse complement strand
CCTGGGATGTGTACCTGTATATCATCCTTGAATAATACCGCTCGGCCGCATCCGGAAAACGGGATGCCAGATGGGTCAGGCCCACGGCGGCAGGAAATAAAAACATTAGAAGTATTAATCTTTTCGTCTTGTTGTTTATTGACACGGCCCGTACCAGCTCCCCGATTAGTATGCGCAGCAAAACCGGTCTGTCTGCTTCAGTCTATAATATAAATCAATTCCACGAAAAAGTCTATCAATGTACCTGTATTTGCCACTCCGGGCACACAAAAAAAGGGGGCTGTGTGCCGCCGGCGCACGGCCCCCTTTTTTCAGATTGTTCCGAAGCTCGGTTAAACGGCATCAATATTCAGCTTCATCCCCGCATGCATTCCTTTATATCTTTCGCCAAACACAGCCGATATCACACATTGGGCTTTGTGTCCGGTACAGTGGCCGGGCACTATTATTTCGGGGTTGAACTTTTGCAAATGGTGCACTGTCTTTTCTATGGTTTCATCGTCCGCATTTACCAGGTGGAACCCTCCGATTATTCCGTACACTTTGTTTATGCCCGTTATGTTGACTGAATGTCTGACAATGTTTACTATTCCGGCGTGACTGCACCCGGTGACGATAAACAAACCCCTGCCCTTAATATTTATTACTATGGACATGTCATCGTTAATTCTGTCGGGTATCATTTCGCCTTCTTTAAGGTTATAGGTCCCTATTCCTTTCCCTTCAAAGTCGGTGACCCTTTCCACCTCTCCCGTTGAAAACACTCCCTCCATAAGCCCGAATGCTTCCGATGTAAGCAGCAGCTGGCCTCCCAAATCCGAAATGCGCCCCTTTGTGGTTTTAGCCGTCATCCCTATATTCTGCACAAAGGGTTCAAGCCGGAAATTATCCCTGAATATCCCGGGATGGCCGACAATTGGCATCTGCTTGTCCGCCCGTTTGAGAAAGTCATCTATCGCCCACGTATGGTCACGATGACAGTGCGATAAAAACAGCATATCGACATCCGAAGCCGCAACGCCGGCCAGCGCCATGTTGTTAAAAAGCGGAAGGGAAAACTTACCCACATCCATAAGTATCCTTTTTACAGTCCCACCCGAAGAAACCTTAAGCAAAATGGCGACACCGTGACTTCCAAGAAAGTCTGAGCCATAACCGGCATAATCATCTACCAGTATCGTGACTTCCAATCCGTCCACCCTGCCCGGCTTGTTTTTTAATTCCAAAAGACCGCCTCCTTTTTTAATAACCTGATACCCGTGTATTGCTTCACGCCTCCTTGAAACCTGCACCTTCTTACTTCTACAGAATTTTCGCAAACCCTTTACAGGCATAAATAAAACACGGAACAATTCCAAAGCATGCATCGTCCAAAAAAGGAAAAAAGAAGGCTTCCCGCCATTATGGGGAAGCCTTCTTCGATACTATTCTGCCGGTTTTAGTTTTGCTGTAAAGTGCCTCAGTACCTTCGGTTCATATACAATTTCTACGCCCTTTATTGTATCGGTCCTCTTATTGATAGCAGTCAGTGCGTTTGCGATATAGTCCATGTGCCTGTCGGTGTACACCCTTCTGGGTATTGTAAGCCTTAAAAGCTCCATCGGTGATTCAAGCTGCTGGCCGGTTTCGGCATCCCTGCCCAAAAGGAATGAGCCTATCTCCACTCCCCTGACTCCACCTTCCAGGTACAGTGCGTTTGCCAAAGCGGCCGCCGGGAACTGGTGATATGGAATATGCGGAAGCATCTTCTTTGCATCCACGAATACCGCATGGCCCCCGGTCGGCGTCTGGATCGGGACACCGCCTTCCATTAGCTTCCGGCCGAGGTATTCAACCTGACCTATCCTGTATTCAAGGTATGATTCTTCTATACCTTCCTGCAGTCCCACCGCAAGGGCTTCCAGGTCCCTGCCGGACAACCCGCCGTAGGTCGGGAAGCCTTCATAGGGCACCACCATCGACCTGCAGCCCTGGTAGATCTCTTCGTCGTCCTTTATGCCAATGAGGCCGCCTATGTTAACAAGCCCGTCCTTCTTGGCGCTCATGGTGAAGCCTTCGGCATACGAGAACATTTCACGCACTATTTCACGGATGGATTTATTCTCATATCCCGTTTCCCTATTTTTGATGAAGTAAGCATTTTCGGCATACCTTGCCGCGTCAAAGAACACCTTTATACCGTGCTTATTACATATCTCGCTGACCGCCTTGATATTTGCCATGCTTACCGGCTGGCCTCCGGCACTGTTGCAGGTGATGGTTATTATCAGGAAGGCTATGTTCTCGGCGCCTCTTTCTTTTATATAGCTGTCCAGTTTTTCAAGGTCAAAATCCCCTTTAAAAGGATACGGCGTCTGGGTATCGAAAGCCCTTTCATGAATCAGGTTTACCGCTCTGCCGCCGCTTAGTTCAATATGCGCCATCGTCGTATCAAAATGCATATTCCCCAAAACATCCTGGCCCTTTTTGACCAGCAGCGGGAACAAAACCTGCTCTGCACCCCTGCCCTGGTGAGAGGGAACGAAATACTTGTAGCCGAATATGTCCTTTGCCGATTGATCCAGCTTGAAGAAACTCTTGCTGCCTGCATAGGTCTCATCGCCCATCATAATACCGGCCCACTGCCTGTCACTCATCGCACCGGTTCCGCTGTCGGTCAACAGGTCTATGTAGATTTCTTCAGCTTTCAGCGAGAATACGTTGTATCCCGCCCTGACCAGCGCTTTTTCCCTTTCCTCCCTCGGAATCAGGTTGATTGGTTCTACCATTTTAATTTTGAACGGCTCTGCTTTTCTCATTTTGACCTCCTAATTTAAAATATTAGGCTGTTTTGCTTCCGCCCTGACTGTATCCGGCTGGAAACCGCCCAAATGTCTCGTATGTTTAGAACTAATTATATTATATATTTGAAGGCTTAAGTAATGCAACAATATGGCAGATATATCCATGTAA
>CAZGUG010000096.1:0-3294 GCA_964529035.1 uncultured Clostridium sp. | reverse complement strand
TGGGCAGTTTCAGGGTGCTGGTGGACTACGGTCACAATCCGGCGGGGTACAGGGTAGTTACCGATGCCTTGACGGGCCTGGGAGCAGAAAGGCTGGTAGGGATTATCGGGGTACCCGGCGACCGGCTGGAGAAGGATATAATGGAAGTGGGAAGTATTTGCGCTGCAGTGTTTGAAAAAATATATATCAAGGAAGACAGGGACCTGAGGGGAAGAAAACAGGGGGAGGTGGCCGGATATTTGCTCAGAGGGGTAAGAGAGAAGGGCTTTCCTAAGGGGCAGGTGGAGATTGAATATGACGAGACAAAGGCCCTTTGGAAGGCCATTAAGTCCGCCAGGCCCGGGGATTTGATAGCAGTATTCTATGAAAACCTGCAGCCGGTTCTGGACACCATAGGCAGGGCGTCGGCGGTACTGGAGGCAAAACCCAAGGCCAGGAGCCCTATGCAAATAAGTGTGGAAAAATAGATTGACCAATAAAATTTCTGTTGGAGGATTGGGCCTGCAGGTATATAATTATTAGTATATAGACAGCATACTTCCCGTAGGAGGAATGAGATGGCAGAGATTATGCTTAAGGCCCGGGCCAAGATTAACCTGACCCTTGACGTAAAACGAAGGCTTGAGAGCGGCTATCATCAGGTGGATATGATAATGCAGCAGCTTGAGCTGGGCGATGAAATAGAAATAACATCCGTTAATGAAAACGGCGGTATTAAGGTGCGGACAGACCATTCGCTGGTACCAGGGGACAGAAACAATTTGGCATATAAGGCCGCGCGGCTTATTAAAGATACCTATAATATAAGTCGGCAGGCAAACATAAGAATAAATAAAAACATTCCTGTGGCCGCAGGGCTTGGCGGAGGCAGCGCCGATGCGGCGGCAGTCATTCTGGGACTTAACCGTATATGGAAACTGGGGTTGGACATCTCGACAATGATGAGGCTTGGTATAAAGCTGGGCGCCGATGTTCCCTTTTGCATACTCGGGGGGACCGCCCTTGCCGGTGGAACGGGAGAAGTTTTGACACCCGTATCCTCAGCCCCGTCAATGGATATCCTGCTGGTTAAACCCGGCTTTATGGTATCTACCGCCTCGGTTTACAGCAGTCTTGATGTCGCATCCATTTCCGAAAGGCCCTCCAATGCCGGAATGATTGGGGCACTGGAGGCCGGAGACAAGGAAGGTATAGCGTCGCGGATGTATAATGTGCTGGAAGAGGTAACGGTAAAAAGGCATCCCGAAATAGACATTATAAAAAAAGACATGTTGGAAAGAGGAGCTTTGGGGGCTGTTATGTCGGGAAGCGGGCCTACCGTTGCAGGGGTTTTTGAAAACGGTGAAAGGGCCCACAGGGCTGCGAAGGATTTCAGTAAGGAATACAAAGAAGTTATTGTCACAAAGACGGTAACCTGATTAAGAAGGTGAATAAACTGATTAATGCAATAATACTCTCGGGAGACAGAAGTGAAAACTTATCAAACGGTTATACAAAGGCCCTTGCAAAAATAAAGGATAGTGTAATGATTGAATACGTTATCGACGCCCTTACCGAAAGCCGCCATGTCGATAAGATTGCGGTTGTAGGCCCGGTGGACAAACTGGAAGCACACCTCAAAAGCAAGGTTTCCTACATAGTTGAGGGAGCGGACGACCTTATCGACAATACCCTTATAGGTATAGGGGTTTTTAAACAGGACCCGAGGGTGCTGGTACTCACATGCGATATACCGTATCTTACGGCGGAGGCTGTGGACCATTTTATTGAGCACAGCGAAAAAACCAGCGGGGACCTTTGTTACCCGATAGTACGCAAAGAGGACAGCGTGGCGAAATTTTCAAGGGCGAAAAGAACCTATGCCAAACTGAAGGACGGTACATTTACCGGCGGCAATCTGTTTTATGTTAATCCACAGGTGGTGGAAAGGTCGGCGGGTATTGCCAGGCGACTGGTGGAATACCGTAAAAAACCCTGGAAAATGTGCAGTGTACTGGGCTGGAGGTTCGTGTTCCAGCTGCTGACGGGCAGTCTCACCATAGCAATGGTGGAGAACAGGATGTCGGATTTACTTGATATAAAACTGGCGGCCATAATATCACCATATCCGGAAGTTGGCAACGATGTGGACAGGGAAAGTGATTTGGTTCTTGCCAGGGAATACCTCGCATAGAGGTCCCGCCGAATTCATAATACGACCCTAAAAGAAGGGCTGCAGCCAAACTATAGATCTGGCTGCAGCCCTTCTTTTATTTACCTCTTATTGAATAAGCCGACGTCCATGTGCAAACATTATAATTAGCCGAAGAGATTTGAAACATAAGGGAAGTGGGGCGGATGGAATTTATGGCGGAAATCCTTCAGGCCTTCTGGGGCGAAATAAAGACGCTGTACAATGCATATCTTATGCTGCTTGGTATGGGAATAGGAGTTTTTTGTTATTTTGTGGACGGAAACAACTACAAAAGGAAAGGCTTCAAAAAAGAGACGATTGCCGCCAAGGTAACGGGTGCGGTTTTTTTTGCATCCTCCGCCGGCCTGTATATTCTTGCAAGGATTTTTTAGGAGGCTCAGCATGAGGTTTTTAGGCAGGGTTATGAACAAAAAAGATAATAAAAAACCCGAACAGGACCAGCCAAGAGACAGAGTTTTTTCCTCATTAGAGAGAAACCTTGCATATTTCAAGGACAAACTGGAGGACTGCGATGATGTAGTATACCGGGAGTTCAGGGTAGGAAGCAAACAGCAGTACGGTTTTGCACTTATTTTCGTAGACGGGCTTATAGACAGAGATATGATAAATGAAGAGGTATTGAAGTCCCTTATGCTGGACATCAGACGTGCCAACATGAATCCAGAGGTTTTTTCCAGGAACATATTCACCCTTGCCTTTAATGGTGCGGTGACTACCGGTGAGGTCGAGGAAGAGGAATACCTGGACAGGGCGATTGTTTCGCTTTTGGCCGGCGATTCGCTGCTTCTTATAGACGGGTATAAAAAGGTAATAGTTATAGGTTCGAAGGGATGGCCCAACAGGGGAGTGCAGGAGCCCCAGACAGAAGCCGTTATAAGGGGCTCAAGGGACGGATTCAGTGAGACTTTGAGGACAAACACCGCCCTTTTGAGAAGAAGGTTGAGGGACCCCGGCCTCAAAATAAAGCAGATAAGGCTTGGAGTCCGTTCAAAGACCGATGTAGCCATAGCCTACATGGATAGTATTGTGGACAAAAACGTGCTGTATGAGGTCGAAAAAAGGCTGCGGAGTATAAACATGGACGGAATACTGGAGAGTGG
>CAZGUG010000095.1:0-3470 GCA_964529035.1 uncultured Clostridium sp. | reverse complement strand
AATATATCCAGTTGTTTGTTGTTTTTGCCGGATTGTAATAATATATGGCTCCTCCGGTGGGGTCCCATCCGTTGAGGGCATCCCCTGCCGCCCGCATTGCGTTTTCGCTTGGCGCCATAAACATCTGTCCGTCGGTAACGGCGGTAAATGCACCGGGCTGGAATATAACCCCCGCTATGGTATTTGGAAAGGACGGATGGTTTACCCTGTTCATGATTACCGCTCCCACCGCCACCTGCCCTATGTACGGCTCTCCCCGGGCTTCTCCGTATATAGCCTGGGCCATAAGATACACGTTATCCCTGCTGGAAACTCCCCGGGTAGGTGTATAGCCGCTGTCAGCCGTTGGCATTCCCAGCGCAGCCCTTGTCTGAGGCCCTACATTGCCGTCCACTGCCAGCCTGTTCTTTGCCTGAAAGTCCTTCACCGCCTGAAAGGTTTTCGGGCCGTATATGCCGTCAACCACACCGTCGTAATAACCCCAGTTCTTTAGCCTTCTCTGGACTTCTATGACATCGTTCCCGGTAGAACCCCAATACAGGGTTGCAGTCTCTATTGAATGCCTTACGTAAACCGAATATCCGATATTCAATGCAAAAACACATAAAAGCACCATTGCCAGCACCAGTGTTGCTTTTTTCAAACCATTTCCTCCTTTCATTTCGTATCACGTATATTTTCTGTAGCTTTGCCCGGCATTATTCAACTATCTATGGGCATTTATAAGTACATCTGTTATTATTAGATAAAGTGAAAAATTAAGGCACCTGCCATAGAACAGGTTAATAAGGAGGATAATTTGCCGTGGATATGCTTATATTGTCCATTTCGGCCGGCGCCGGCCATATGAGAGCCGCTCAGGCCGTCAAAGGTTATATGGACACCCATTACATCGGCACAGACGTTGAAATAGTCGACTGGTTTAAATATATCAACCCGGTAGTTGACAAAGTGGTTATAGGAGGATATATGGGTACTCTCAAAGCCACACCGTCGCTGTACGGAAAGCTGTACGACATGGCGGAAAAAGACGAAGGGATTTCGGATATCAGCCATACCATAAACCGTCTGCTTGCCATTAGAACCGAAAAGCTTTTAACCGGGAAAAACCCGAAAATTGTACTGTGTACCCACCCTTTTCCCCTTGAGGTAATTTGCTATTTGAAGAAAAAAAGGAAACTGTCCTATAAAATTATATCTCTTATAACCGACTTCGCACCCCACAGTTTTTGGCTGAGGGACGAAGTTGACTATTATATCGCAGCCAATGAGGATTTGATATACGAAATGAAGTGGAAAGGGGTAGCCGAAGATAAGATTTTTCCATTCGGCATTCCGATAGACAAAAGGTTTACCCTGGATTACGACAAGAATACTGTCCGAAGAAATTTGGGTTTAAAAAACAAGACCACCCTCCTCCTTATGGGGGGCAGCCTGGGAATGGGTGAATTAAAGGAAACCTTTACAAGCTTGTTTTTCGGTTCCCTTGATATACAATTGATTGCGGTATGCGGCAGCAACAAAAAGCTTAAAGAAAGCCTCACCGCCGTCGCATCTTCAAACCCCGAACGCGCTGTAGTATTCGGGTACACAGAAGAAATACCCGCTCTCATGGCTGCATCGGACCTTTTAATAACCAAGCCGGGAGGGCTTACAGTCAGCGAAGCCATAACAGTGGGCCTTCCCATAGCCATAATTTCACCCATTCCCGGCCAGGAAAGGCAGAATGCCCGATATCTTATAAACAGTGGTATGGCCATTGAATTCAAACGGGGCGATTACGTTGAAGGTATAATATCCCAGCTGCTGGCAAGTCCCGTAAGGCTTTCCCATATGAAGGAAATTGCCGCTTTAAAAGCAAAACCAAACGCTACCGGTGACCTGTGCAGCTTTATCTCATCTCTCATCTAAACGAAACAAACAAAATAGGGAGCAAGGGTTATTGGCCGAGAACCAGTATAGTGTCCACATAGGGATCCTGGGTGCCCTGCAGCATACACTCCTGGGCTTTTAAAAGCTTAGCATATTCCACAATTCCTTTGGTTATCATTTCGCCGGGGGTTACCAGCGGTATTCCCGGCGGATAGGCCATTATGCTTTCTCCGCTGACGCAGCCTACGGCATCTTCCAGCCTTACAGGCTTTTTGCTGCTGTAGTACGCATCCCTGGGCGATACTACTATCTCAGGATTTTTGAGCATGCCCCGGGTTATTTCCCTTACATTTCCGTTGCGGTTGTTTTTTGCTATATCCTTAATCGCCTCCACAAGGCCGGACACCGACTCATCGGTGTCCCCCACCGCTGTTATCGCAAGTATATTGTACATGTCCGCCAACTCCACCTGTATATTGTATTCCTTTCTTAAAAGTTTCTCTGCTTCGTAACCCGAAAGCCCAAGTTTTCTCACGTTAACTCCCAGCTTGGTATCATCAAAGTCAAATACCCCCGGGGTACCAATCAGTTCCCTGCCGAAGGCATAAAGACCGTCCACGGCGTTCAGTTCCTGTTTGGCCCTGATTACCGTTTCAATTATTCGATCCAGTATATCCTTCCCCCTGGTGGCCAACTGCCTGCGCGCAATGTCTATCGATGTCATGAGCAGGTATGACGCACTGGTGGTCTGCGTCAGGTTCAGTGTTGTTTTCATATAATTGGGGTCCAATATCGAATCCCGCATTAGAAGCAGTGAACTCTGCGTAAGGGACCCTCCGGTCTTATGGGTGCTGGAGGCACTGGCATCCGCTCCCAGCTCCATTGCGCTTGCCGGCAGTTTTGGATGAAAGTGGAAATGGGCTCCGTGGGCTTCGTCAACCAATACAGCCATTTCATGACGGTGAGCGGCATCTATAATGGCCGCAAGGTCTGAGACCGCGCCGTAGTATGTCGGATGAATTACAAATATTGCCTTCGCATCAGGGTGACTTGCTATGGTGCGTTTTACGTTTTCTTCGGTTATGCCCATGGCTATACCCAGGTCCTCATTGATTTCGGGCTGAACATATATGGGGACCGCCCCGCTTAATATCATGCCTGCAATAGCCGATTTATGTGCGTTCCTGGGCAGTATTATCTTTTCCCCGGGACGACATGCGGCCATAATCATTGCCTGGACACCCGAGGTGGTACCGTTTACCAGAAAGAAGGCATTTGCCGCGCCGTATGCCCGGGCGGCCAACTTCTCCGCCTCCTTGATAACGCCTATGGGATTGCTTATATTGTCAAGGCATTCCATGGCGTTTACATCTATCTCCAACACCTTTTTACCGACATAATCGGCTAACTCGGGCAGCCCCACACCATGCTTATGGCCCGGAACATCAAAGGGTATGACATTCCTTGCGTGATAATCCTTCAGTGCTTCAAACAGCGGTGCCCGATTCTGGTCTTTGACCGACATATCTGCCTCCCCCTTTTAAACTTAAAGTACTAATACATTACAACATAAATAGATATTCAATGCAATAGTTTTT
>CAZGUG010000094.1:0-3852 GCA_964529035.1 uncultured Clostridium sp. | reverse complement strand
AACGGTATCCCGGTCCCTGAAATTCTGTATTATGTACCTCCGACTGCCCCTGATTAACCGGGCAATTTCAATTATATCCCCTAGGTTCAAGAGCTCCCTGCAAACGGTGGTCCTGAACTCGTATTCTATTGAAGCATTCCTTACCAGCGCTATGCTTTCTTTTATGGCTTCTGTATCAACGGGTTTCCCTGCAACCATATTATACTTCCCAAAGGGCGCCTTAATATCCATTGCTATGTAATCAATGGTATTTTTCTTTAACAGCCTTTCCAGCACCCTGGGCTTGGCACCGTTTGTGTCAAGCTTGACCAAAAACCCCCTTTTTTTGACCTTTTCCAGAAAAGTCTCCAGACCGGGTTTTAAAGTTGGCTCTCCGCCCGAAACACACACTCCGTCCAACATGTTCTTCCTTTTTTCCAAATGCCCGAAAACTTCATCCTCGCCTATACTCTCCCCTTTGCCTTCAAGCAGCGGTGCATTATGACAGTATGGACACCTGAAATTACAGCCCCCCACAAAATACACGGCACATATCCTGTCCGGATAGTCAATAAAGGAGGATTTTACCTCTCCCATAAATTCCATCTTTCTCCCTCCCTGCAAAACCAAGGCTTTGTTTGCTGTAGCGGGCTTAAAAAACTGCAGGCTTGGCGGGACGCCAAGCCGATCTTATCGCGCCGTGGTGGGCGCATAAAATGCGTTGGATTCTTCAGCTTACTGCAAACTCGACCCTGTCGTTGTATTCTTCCTTTTTACCGTTGTTCCAGGACTGTACCGGTCTGTGGAAGCCTACGACCCTTGTCCAAACTTCCGAATCCTGTCCGCATTCCGGGCAGGTAAAGTGTTCGCCTTTCAAATACCCGTGCTCGGGGCATATTGAAAAGGTCGGCGTTATCGTAATATATGGTATCGGACTGTTGTCAAAAATCCTCTTGATAAGCAGCTTGCAGGCCTTGGGGCTTTCTATTTCCTCCCCTACAAAGCCGTGCAGCACGGTCCCGCCGGTATACTGGGTCTGCAGGTCCTGCTGCAGCTCCACCGCTTCGAATATATCGGTTGTGTGGTTTACCGGCAGTTGGGTGGAATTGGTATAATATGGCTCGCCGTTACCCTGGGTAAATATTTTGGGATACATCTTTTTATCAAGTCTGGCAAACCTGTAGGTCGCCCCTTCTGCGGGAGATGCCTCCAGGTTCCACAGGCTGCCTGTTTCTTCCTGGTATATCTGTATCACCCTGTTCATAAACTCCATAATCTCCAGCGCAAACTCCCTGCCTTCCTCCGAAGCAATATCTTCCCCCAGAAAATTCACACAGGCTTCGTTCATGCCGTTTATACCTATGGTGGAGAAGTGGTTTTTGAAATATTCCCCGGTCTCTTGCTTAACTCCTTCAAGGTAGTAGCGTGAATAGGGATACAGCCCCACTTCCATATATCTTTCCAGAACCTTTCTCTTGGTCTCGCAGATTTCCTTTGCATACTCCATAAGCCTGCGGGTCTTCTTTTTGAATTCTTCCTTTGTTTTGGACAAATAACCGATCCTGCTCATATTAAGCGTAACAACGTTTATCGATCCGGTAAGGGGGTTGGCACCGAACAAACCTCCGCCCCTTCGCCTGAGCTCCCTGTTGTCTATCCTCAAACGGCAGCACATTGACCTTACGTCCTCGGGAGACATTTCGGAATTTACAAAATTGGCAAAATAGGGGGTGCCGAACCTGCCGGTCATCTCCATAAGGGTTTCCACTATATCAGAATCCCAGGGGAAATCCTTAGTTATATTTACGGTGGGTATCGGAAAGCTGAAGGTCCTTCCGGCCCCGTCACCCTCCATCATCACTTCACAAAAAGCCCTGTTTATCATGTCCATTTCTTTCTGAAACTCACCGTAACACTTATCCATGTTTTTACCGCCTATTATTGCCGGCATGTTTTTAATCAATGTATGCGGCGTTATGTCAAGGGTTATATTTGTAAAGGGGGTTTGGAAACCTACGCGGGTAGGTATGTTGAGATTGAATATAAACCTTTCTATCGATTTTTTGGTATCTTCATAGGTCAAACCGTCGTAGTAGATAAAGGGAGCAAGATATGTATCAAAACTTGATACCGCCTGGGCGCCCGCCGCTTCTCCCTGCAGCGTGTACAGCAGGTTTACCAGCTGTCCCAGCGCTGATTCAAGATGTTTTGGAGGGTTGGATTCCACCTTGCCCTTTGCACCTTTAAAACCGCTTCTTAGGAATGCTTCCAGGTCCCAACCGCAGCAGTAAGGAGCCAAAATCCCCAGGTCGTGTATATGAATATCGCCGTTAATATGGGCATCCCTCAGCTCTTTTCTGTATATTTTGTTAAGCCAGTATTTTTTGGATATGCTCTCCACTATATGGTTGTTAAGCCCCTGCAGCGAAAACCCCATATTGGCATTTTCGTTAACTCTCCAGTCTTCCAGGGATACGTACTTGTCTATCATTGTTTCAGCATCCATGAACAGATTCTTTACATCCCTCAGCTCTTCCCTTTTTCTTCTGTATAGTATGTACGCTTTGGCCGTTTTTGCGTGGCCCTCTTCAATCAACACCTTTTCAACTATGTCCTGTATATCTTCCACTGTGGGTATCCCGGACCCGTGGGTTTCGGCAACTATGTCGGACACTATATGTGCCAGGCGTTTTGCTTCCTCCCTGTCATCCCCTCCCACAGCCTGTACTGCGGCAAATATTGCGTTTTCAATCTTGGCAGTGTCAAACTGTACTATTTCTCCGTTCCTTTTTTGTACTTTATTTGTCAAAACCGTGACCCCCTTAGAGAGTATATCTTCTACTTCATCTATTTTATCCTATATCGGTGAATGAATAAATTCACATAAAGAACGATATTCCTGCTTTGTATGGCATTTTTCTCTAATTTTCTTCCTCAATTTACCTGAATCGCAAAATTCAAATAAATACAACATATTGTATTCCGGGTGGTCTGATTATAATATATATTGTGTATTGACCAATAATGGTGCAAAAAAAAAGAGCTGCGGTACGCATTATATTTAAGGAATGTCCCCGGCCTTATGTTATAGTATATAATTGAGCACAACCAAAAGCAGCACGCCCGGGATCCCCAAAAAACCGGCTATCAGTGCAGTAACGGGGTTTATTGCAACCCGCAGCCCGAAAAAACTTCCCGCCAGGTTAAGAGCCCACAGCATAAGTCCGCCTATTATCCCGTTGTACAAAAGCCGCAGTATAAACTTAACAGGCATAACCAAAAGCCAGCCCACTATATACAAAAGCAGAAGGCCAAAGGCATAAGCCAGTATTATATTCAAATCAAGGCTTATTCCCATATTCCCACCTCTTTTTTGCCGGCAAGTCCAATCATTATACATATATTATATACCCGCCGATATTATTCATGTTTTTCAATACGGTATTTTATATGCCCCGCAGGCGGGTGGGACCTATGGACAACACCTTCAGCCGCAGTCTATCGTTACTCCCTTTTCTTTTGCCTTCTTTAACAAGTACATATACCTTTTTTTTGATGCTTCAATCCTGTAAATCGCATAGTCCACCAATTCGGGTTCAGAAACGTATTCAAAGAACTTTTCAGCCTGACACCATTCCTCCATAGCATTATGTATACAGCGTATAAGTTCCTGGTCATCTTTGTTTTTTGTATCGTCATCGTTACTGTGAAATATTTCGCTTACCCTGCCGGTTAGTTTCTCAAAGTATGCTGCAATGGCCTTTTCCATCATAACGCCCCCAAATTATACTATTTCTTAATATATATTATTAACAGTTTTTGTCCCCATATACCCGGTATTTGGTTATTATTCTTTCTGATTCCTTATTATGT
>CAZGUG010000093.1:0-3890 GCA_964529035.1 uncultured Clostridium sp. | reverse complement strand
CAATTTTTGACCTCACTTGTCAAGTGGATTGTCCCTTTTTACCTCGGTTTCCAGTAAGGGGCAGGAAACGGAAGGGATTTATAGAATATAGGAAGCAGGAAAGCTGTTTATTAAGGAAGCTTTGAGTATTCTTAAGTGAGAATAAGAATGGCTGACCGGGCAGTTGGCCGCGAAGGCGTTAGCATCCTTGCACTCCCCGGTAGTAAACATTAGAATATAATTGTAAGTACATAAAAAATATCGATTTGGCGGGATTAATAATGAACGAATACTCAAGGTTGGAACAGATTGCAAGGGGATACTCGGCCGATAGAGGCAGCGTAGTAATAGCATGTGCGGACAAGGGCTTCATGAAGGCGCTGTTTTCCGACTGGGAATGGCTTAACCTCGGCCTGGTTGTATCGCGGCGTTTATTAAGCCTTGATAAGGATATGAGAAAACAGGCGGTGGCGGACATGGTAAAGGAGACGATTCGGAATACCCGGTCGGGCAGGGTGGTAGTTGACAATATAGACCTTCTGTTCTCGCCGGAATACTCCCTTGACGTGATAAAGCTATTCATAATGGCAGCGGGCGATAAAAACCTGGTAGTACTGTGGGAGGGTACTTTTAAGGACGGAATGGTTACATATTCGGAGCCCGGTTTTGGGGATTACCATGTATACGAAATTAATAATTATAATGCGTACTGCATAACCAAATAAGGGGGCGAAGTCTCGTGAAATACAGTGAGTTGATTAGCTTTGACCCGATAGACACCGTTATCCAGATTAGGGATGCGGACCACCCGGGTATGGCTGAAAAGCTAGTAAAGACCTATGTTATGTCCGACGACATGGCAAGTGCCATCAACGACAGGATACTTTCACAGCTAAGCCTTGAAGAGGTTGTTGATAACAAAGGCGTATTCCTGGTGGGCAACTACGGTACCGGCAAATCACACCTGATGTCGGTAATATCCGCCGTAGCCCAAAACGGGAGCAATATTAAGCACCTGAAAAATGAGAAGTTTGCCGAGTATATAAAGCCTATCGCCGGCCGGTTTGAGGTGCTGCGCATCGAGATTGGGGCAGTCAGGACATCCTTAAGGGATATAATAACAATGGAGCTGGAGAAGGACCTGGCCAAAAGGGGGATATCCTACAGCTTTCCGGCGGAAGATACCATCACAAGTAACAAGGATGCCCTGAACGATATGATGGGCAGGTTTGAAGAGGTATATGGAAACAAGGGTTATTTGCTGGTCATCGACGAGCTGCTGGATTACTTAAAGAGCAGAATCGAGATGGACCTTATGCTGGACCTTAATTTCCTAAGGGAACTGGGCGAGTTTATAAAGAACTCGCGGTTTAGAATCATATGCGGCGTACAGGAATCTTTGTTTGACAACCCCGCTTTTTTCTTTGTGGCGGCTACGCTGCTAAAGGTAAAGGACAGGTATGAACAGGCGATAATCCGCAGGGAGGATATTGCCTACGTTGTATCCGAACGTATACTGAAGAAGAATTCCAGGCAGAAGGCCTGGATACGGGAGCACCTGCAGAAATTCTGCAGTCTGTACAGCGACATGGCCGAACGGCTGGAGGAGTTTGTCGAGCTTTTCCCCATCCATCCCGTATATATTGAAATATTCCAAAGGGTTTACCTGGCAGAGAAGAGGGAGGTACTAAAGACCATATCCGCCACCGTTAAAGATATTCTTAACACCGAGGTACTGGAGGACCGGCCGGGCATTAGGTCCTACGATACATACTGGAAGTATATAAAGGAAAACCTGGCCAAAAAGGTAGAGCCCGAAATAAAGGAGGTACTGGATAAAAGCGGGGTACTGGAGGATATTGTAAGCCGCTCGTTTACTTCCAGGGCCATATACAAGCCGGTAGCACTGCAGTTGATATACGCCTTAAGCGTTCACAGGCTTACCACCGGCGGGCTGGATGTCAGGTCGGGGCTTACGGTGCAAAACCTTAAGGACGACCTGTGCATTTATATAGATACTCCGGTCAAGGAAGAGGAATTCCTGACCTCAACGGTCCAGTCGGTAATGAAGTCCATAATGGAGACGGTTAGCGGTCAGTTCATTGATTACAACAAGGACAACGAGCAGTATTACCTCGACCTTAAGAAGGATATTGACTACGACGCTAAGATAGAGCAAAAAGCAGGCATGCTGCACGATTCGCAGCTTAACGGGTACTTCTACTCGGTCATTTACGACATGCTGGACTGGGATGCTGTTGAGTACAAACCGGGTTTTAGAATATACGAATACTACCTGAGTTGGGAAAGCAAGAACATATTCAGGGAAGGATACCTCTTCATGGGGAAGCCTAACGAGCGCTCCACGGCGCAGCCGCCCCGGGACTTTTATATATACTCTCTGCCGCCCTACGGTGTATACTCTGCCGGTGGTGATATAAAGGACGACGAGGTATTTTTCAAATTCACCGCCGATGAGGAGTTTAGAAACAGCCTGAAAATGTATGCCGCTGCCCGGGAAATGGAAATAACCGCCGCCCAGGCGGATGTCAAGAAAATTTACAGGGATAAGGCTGGGGCCTTTAAAAAAGAAGTGAGCGATTGGATAAACAGCAATATGCTGTCCAGTTTTACCGTTACCTACAGGGGCATGGCAAGGCGGATGACGGAGGTGCTGCATGGTAGGCGGTTTAATGATAAGACCTTTAAAGATGTGATAGATACTGCCTCGTCGGTTGTGCTGTCCGATTATTTCTCCGACAAATACCCGAAATACCCTAAGTTCCAGGTAAGGGTCACCGAAAGGAACATCCATGAGGTTTTGGGCAGGGGGCTTGACTACATTGCGGGCAAACAGATTCAGGACGGGGCAAGCCTTTTGGACAGCTTCGGGCTTTTGTCGGTGGGGAAAATAAAACCGGAGAATTCAATGTACGCAATGAATTTCGTAAGGAAACTAAGCAAATTGCCCGCAAACAGCGTGTTAAACGCGGGGGATATATTCGAGAACCCGTACCAGGACGTGTATTACGACAAGGAATTCAAGCTGGGAAGGGAATGGATTGTCCTAATAATGGCTGCGCTTATCTACAGCGGGCACGTAGTGTTAACCGCGGCAAACGGTACAAAGTATGATGCATCAAACCTGGATGCCCTGGCAAAGGAAAATAAGAGCAACCTATACGGTTTTAAACACATAGCAAGGCCTAAGGCTCCGACAATGGCCGAACTAAAGAGATTGTTCGAAATACTGGGAATTCCGGAGGGCTTAATTGTAAACCCGAATACCTGGGAGGATGCGGTAAAGGAACTGCTTACCGCGGTAAAGGACCTTTCGTCAAGGGGCCTGCATGCTATTTCCATACTGAACGACGGGTTTGCATTGTGGGGACAGCCCCTTATCCCCGGCAATATAATGGATGACTACAAGGATAGGATAAGGAAGGTTACCGGCTTTGGAAATGCGGTAAACAGCAGGTTCAATACACCGGCAAAGCTGCAGAACTTCGATTATTCCATGGAGCAGCTTAAAGAAATCGAGGACGGCATCAAGGTGATAAAGGTCGTGGAAAGATATGAAGACTTTAAGAGCAAGTGTTCAGCCAACGTTGAGTATTTCAGCAAGGTGGAGTTGGTGTTCCAAGATGAAAAATGGACGGACAGGATAAGGGCTGAAAGAGAAGCCTTTGAAAAGGCAAGGGACGCCATAAGGACGGAGGATGATAGGTCGGACCCGGGGACGGTTATCAATAGCAGGCTCAATGCTCTCAAGGAAGAGTATATAACCTACTATACCGAACTTCATGCAAAGTGTCGACTGGAAGTGACCGACAGTGCACGGAAGGGGGAAATACTTGAAGGCCGTACCATGGCCAATTTGAGGAAACTTACCGGTATATCCGATATACTTT
>CAZGUG010000092.1:0-3899 GCA_964529035.1 uncultured Clostridium sp. | reverse complement strand
ATACTAACAACCGGCTCGCCGCCAATCCTGTCTATCTTGAACAAATCTGACTGGTACAGGTCGTCCATACCAAGATTTAATTCAAATGGGAAAAGCTCCTTAAGTCTGTCTATCCCCGCAACGCTTTGATACAACTTGCCGCTGGTCTTTAGTACCGCATACAGCAAAATACAGCCAACGTCCCTGTCCTTCACGGTACGCCTTACCGCCCTATATACGCCCCGTTTAACCTGCTCCAAGGCACCAAATTCCTTCAGCGTCTTAATATTCTTGGGTATAGCGTGAACCAGAGTATTCCTTTCTCCCCATATCTCATAAATCCTTCTTTGAACCTGCGAAAGTATTACCTCCTCCTGCATGTCGGACAGCTTCCCAATAATTGTACACATGTCCCTAAAAACCGGAAAGGCCATAAGCATCATTGCCCAGTGCACCGCTGTGCGGTCAGTTTGCGGGCATTCCTTATACACCTGCAGTGCCCTTTCCCTGAATTCCCGGTTACCGCTATCAACCTCCACCCAGGTATTTATCAGTATCTCCCTTGTCTTTCTTACATTTATGCTGCTCTTTATAGAATGGGAGACATATTCATTAATGCTCTCCTTTATCTCATCCCTGTCCCGGGTCCCGGCCAGAAGTTCCGCCGTCATATCCAGCCATTCCGGTTTTATTGGTCTAGCCAAAACAACAGCCTTACTCATTTTATGTCCACATCCTTTACTGTGATAAATGGTACAATAACCTCCTCAATGCTCATACCACCGTGGCATACATATTTCTTACCCTTAATTCCAAAGGCGGTGTCCCCTTCGCATATTAAATACCGATACTCCTTGGGCATATAAATGCCCGGATATTCAAAAACCCTGTACCTCTCCTCGGTTGTATCGGTCTGGGCAAATTCATTATAAACCCTTGCCCTAAGGCAGGTCATCTCGGTCAACAGGCCTTCGTTACCCGGCTTTCCCTGGCCTTTTGCCTCAATATTTCCGTGGTCGGAGGTAATGTAGACATCAAAACCCCGGTCGGTCAGCCCGTTGACAAGGCGCTTAAGGTCCTCGCCTTCCGTCCAGGACGCTATATCCCTGTACATACCTCTTTGCCCCTGTACCTGGCCGTGCATAAGGTTGTCTATAAAGCTTACTATAATACCGACAACCCGCACGTTGTAGGGTATGTCCGGCCTAATGCCTTTTCCGAAATATATGTCGTCGCCGGCGTAACCACTGTCTTGCCAGTACTGCCTCCACTGTTTTTCCTCGTGTTTTAGTGAAAAACAATCGCTGTGGCTTACCGGCAGGCTGCTTGAAAACACCGTCTGCCTTGAAACCGCCGTGGTAGTGGGCACCATCGCAAAGCTGTATCCCACCTCAAAGTCCCTTTCAAATCCTTTTAAATGGGCTGCAATGGTAAGCCAGTTTTCCACCGACATACCGTCAATCAGCACAAGTGCAACCTTACCGCTTCTTGCCCTCATATAATCGTTTATCCTGTGAACCATTACCGGGCTGCCGGTACTGGCACTCCCCGACAGGTCCTTGTAATGCTCCAGCATCCATTCCTTAAAAGCTCTGTCGACGGCTTCCGCCAGCCCTTCGATGCCAATAGTGGCAAACCCGCCGTCGACCAGCATCTTAATTCTTGCATAGTCCCCGGCTATCCCAAACCAGTCCCTATATCCCATCTCCCCTGCCAGCCGGTTTTCTATGCGTACCTTCAATGTGTCTACCAGTTCATTGGCGTTTTCTTCGGTATAGACTTGATTTTTAATGAAGTCCCTGGTACCCTTGGCTCCAAGGTTTCCACCATAATAGTTGCGGTATGCCGTATAAAGCATATCGTGGTCAATGTGCCGGGCTTTGTATAGCTCGGCCGCATCCAGCTTGGGAAAAAGGCTGGAATAATCCAAAACAACTTTGTAGTACCTTTTCCTGATATCATAGGGCACGAACAAATCCGGGTCCTTTACCCGGATAATCGCCTTAAGACCATCTTTGTCCCGCAGCTTTGACTCGTACAAAAACCTAAACTCCTCGGGGTCGGTATATTCAAATACCTCGAACCCCTTTTGAAAAACTGCCTGCCGCGCCCCGCTTCTTTCGAAAATGCCCGCCCGGTCAAATAACAGTATTCTGTTTTCGTAGTCCACAGCCAACCTTTTTAAAATGAATCTTACAAACACCGCCATCACTCCATAAATGCTATGAACAAAGGCTTAAACACAGGACACGGCTTAATTTTTTGGGAATAATAGGCCTGCATTCTTTCCTTTTCACTGTTTATGTCTTCAATCCTGCGCCTTCTAATGTTCTCTATACCAATCCTTTGCGCCGCCTGGTGCCTTAACTCCAGTGCATACAGGTATTTTTTATACGCCGCCCGGTTCCTTTCTTCGTACCTGGAGCCAATTTCTACAAACCGGTTGTAGGCGATTTCTTTGGCCAGAGCGTAAATCATCTCATATTCACCCCCGCCGAAGGGTTTTACCCCCCGTACCTCTATATCCCTTTCGGGTTTTATCAGCTCGTCCCAAATCCTTGTGGCCGATGCCGGCCTATTTACTCCCCCGGTATTTATAAAAATCGGTATTATGCTTTTATCTCTTTCATCGGGCCCTATGGTGAGCTCCCATACCGACCAGTACCCCTCTTCATTGGGCAGGCCGGGGATATTGATAGTAACGGCACCGTCTTCTTCCTGCCAGTAGGGCTGCTGTTCCATAATACGCCTTATATCGCCGGTGCCAAGGCTTAGCTCCAACCCTTCTATGTTCTCGGTACTTTCGCCCTTCCATTCCTTGTAATTTACATACATCCTTCGCAAAAGGTCCGAAACCCGCTGCCTGTCAATATCCTTCTGCCTGTGTAGTTCCAGCTTCTTATCGTCCTTAATCAGGTCACGTATCTCCACGGCCTGTGTAACCTGTCCCTTAATATCCTCCTCCAGACTTTGCAGGTAATATCCACTGTGGTCCGGATTGGCAACGGACTTTATATACACATCGGTAAAATCAGCCTCGGCCAGTTCGCTGTCCAGGACATCCTGCATCTTGTCTATCCCCATTTGCTCCAGTATAACCGCCAGCTTTCGCTCCAGTACTTCCCTTACCCGCTTTTCCACTGTATCTTCCAGTACAAAGTTGTACACCAATACGTCCCGGCCCTGGCCTATCCTGTCCACCCTGCCTATCCGCTGTTCAATCTTCATCGGGTTCCATGGCAGGTCATAGTTAATAACCACGCTGGCAAACTGTAGGTTAATGCCCTCTCCCCCGGCATCGGTGGAAATAAGAATGTCGGTTTTGGTCCTGAACTCGTTTATCGCAGCGTTTCTCTCATCAATATCCATAGACCCGTTAAGCACTGAACAGGAATACCCTCGCCGCTGCAGAAAGTCCTTCAAAAACTGCTGGGTAGCCACAAACTCGGTAAATATTATGGCCTGCCTCCGGTCCTCCTCGCTTTTCAGCTTGTCCAAAAGGTCGACCAGGTACTCCGCCTTTGCATCGGTATACTGGAACTGCGCCTGTTTTGCCACCGACATTATATTATTAAGCTCGTTAAGCTCCCATTTCAAATCCAACGCCGCTACAGATAGCAAGGCGTCAAGCAGGGCCTGGGCATCGGTTTCGGACATATCCTCCGAGGTAATGGCTGAAACTTCCGCCTGCTGGTTTTCCAGGATTGATATACGCCTTTCGATACTGTCCCTTATGGCGGCGGTGCTGCTGGAAACCAACCTTTGCATAAGTACCATCAGAAAACCTATGTAATATTTCTTCTCCTTAACCGCCCTATTGTACCCATAGGCTACGTACCTGGACACAAGCCGGTACAGCTCCCTCTGCAGACTGTGCCTCTGCTGCCATTTTATGTGCACCGCCTTTGTTAGCCTTTCTT
>CAZGUG010000091.1:0-4768 GCA_964529035.1 uncultured Clostridium sp. | reverse complement strand
CGGTTGTCCCGCTGGTGCAGGCCTATGCTGGGCTCGTCCAGTATATACAGAACCCCCACCAGGCTGGACCCGATTTGTGTTGCAAGCCTTATACGCTGTGCTTCTCCCCCGGACAAAGTACCCGCCGCCCTTGAAAGGGTAAGGTAGTCAAGTCCGACGTTTACCAAAAATCCAAGCCGCTCCTTTATCTCCTTTAAAATCTGGTGGGCAATTATTTGCCTGCTGCCTTCCAGTTCAAGGCGGTTGAAATAGTCGAGGGCTTCAGCCACCGACATGTCGGTAATCTGGGCTATGTTTCTGTCACCAATCCTCACCGCAAGGGCCTCGTCCTTGAGACGGGTACCCCGGCATTCCGGGCAGGGTATTACGCTCATAAAGGTCTCGATATAATTCTTAATATAATCCGACTGGGTTTCCCTGTAACGCCTCTGCAGGTTGTTGACCACGCCCTCAAAGGGAACACTGTACACCCTTTCGCCGTATTTACCCCTGTGACTTACACGGAACTTTTGGCCCTCCGAGCCGAACAGTATCATATCCATCGTTTTTTTGTCCACTTCACTGAAGGGGGTATCGCCGGTATAGCCGTAATGGTTCAGTATCGCTTCAACCATTCCGTAGTACCAGCTGTCCTCGGAAGCCGACATGGATGTAACGGCCCCTCCCCTCAGGCTTTTTCCGGTATCGGGTATTATTAAGGCGGGGTCCACCTTGAAGAAATTCCCCAGACCGTTGCATTTTGGGCAAGCGCCGTAGGGGCTGTTGAATGAAAAAAATCTGGGACTTAACTCTTCCATGCTAATACCGCACTTTATACAGGCATAGTTCTGGCTGAACACCATTTCACTGCCGCCTGTCACGTCTACTATAAGCACGCCCTTGGACAGCTTGAGGCAGGTTTCAATCGAATCCGCCAGCCTTTTTTCTATGCCGGCCTTGACCACCAGCCGGTCCACCACCACCTCCAGCGTATGCTTCTTGTTCCTGTCCAGCTTTATCTCTTCCCCGAGGTCCATGGTCTCGCCGTCCACCCTTACCCTGACGTAACCGGACTTTCTCATTTCTTCCAAAAGTTTTGTGTGCTCGCCTTTCCGGCCCCGCACTATAGGTGCCAGCAGTTGAATTTTGGTCCTCTCTGCAAGGCCCATAACGCTGTCCACCATCTGTTCCACAGTCTGCTGGGTTATCTCTATGCCGCACTGCGGGCAGTAGGGCGTACCCGCCCTTGCAAACAAAAGCCGCAGGTAGTCGTATATCTCGGTAACGGTGCCCACGGTGGAACGGGGGTTTTTGCTGGTGGTCCTCTGGTCTATGGATATGGCCGGTGACAGGCCTTCTATATAGTCTATGTCCGGCTTGTCCATTTGACCCAGGAACTGTCTTGCATAGGCGGACAAGGATTCCACGTATCTTCTCTGTCCCTCGGCGTATATGGTATCAAAGGCCAGGGAAGACTTCCCCGACCCGCTTAACCCGGTTATCACTATAAACCTGTCCCGCGGCAGTTGTATGTCCAGATTTTTCAGGTTGTGCTGTCTTGCTCCCTTTATAATTATTTTGTCCTTTGCCATGGTTTCACTCGTTCATCCCTTTCTTAACAGCAAATATCCTGTCCCTTAAGGCCGCCGCCCTTTCAAAGTCCAGCTTGGCGGCAGCCTGCCTCATTTCCTTCTCCAGTTCCCTAAGCACATCCTCCACTGCCCCGGAACCGTCCAGGACATTTTCCAGTACGCTGTAGGGCACTTCCTCTTCCTCGGCAACCTTGGTGGCTTCTATTACGTCTGCAACCGCCTTTCTTATGCTCTGCGGGGTAATGCCGTGCTTTTTGTTGAACTCGAGCTGAATCTTCCTTCTGCGTTCGGTTTCATCAATCGCCCTTCTCATCGAGCCGGTAACCCTGTCCGCGTACATTATCACTTTACCGTCCACGTTCCGGGCGGCCCTGCCCACCGTCTGTATCAGCGATGTCTCTGAGCGCAGGAAGCCTTCTTTGTCGGCATCAAGGATAGCAACCAGCGACACTTCCGGCAGGTCCAGGCCCTCCCGAAGGAGGTTAATCCCCACCAACACGTCAAATACGCCCAGCCGCAGGTCCCTTATTATCTCCATCCGCTCAAGGGTGTCTATATCCGAATGCAGGTACCGCACTTCGATATCAATATCCTTCAGGTAGACGGTCAAATCCTCCGCCATCTTTTTGGTAAGGGTTGTGACCAGCACCCTCTGGTTTTTGTCAACCCTCTGCCTTATTTCACCCACCAGGTGGTCAATCTGGCCCTCCACCGGCCTCAATTCTATCTGCGGGTCCACAAGGCCTGTGGGGCGTATTATCTGCTCCACTATCCGGCGGCTGTTCTTCCTTTCATAGGGCCCCGGCGTAGCGCTTATAAACACCGCCTGGTTGACCAGTTCTTCAAACTCTTTGAATTTAAGGGGCCTGTTGTCCAGGGCCGAAGGCAGCCGGAAACCGTACTCCACAAGCGTTTCCTTCCTGGACCTGTCGCCATTGTACATTGCCCCTATCTGCGGTACCGATACGTGGGATTCGTCTATTATAATAAGGAAATCCCTTGGGAAATAGTCGATTAAAGTGTAGGGCCTGCTGCCGGGCGACCTGCCGCTTAAATGCCGCGAATAGTTCTCTATACCGCTACAGTAACCCATCTCGGTAAGCATCTCCAAATCGTACCTGGTCCTCTGCTCCAGTCTCTGGGCTTCCAGCAGTTTGTCCCGGGCCCTCAGCTCTTTTAGCCTCTCCTCCAGTTCCTCCGAAATAGTCTCTACCGCCCTTTTCAGCTTGTGCCCGGAGGTGGCATAGTGGGAAGCGGGGAAGACCGAAAGGTGGCTCCTG
Source organism: uncultured Clostridium sp. (assembly GCA_964529035.1). Taxonomy (GTDB): domain Bacteria; phylum Bacillota; class Clostridia; order Ch29; family Ch29; genus CAZGUG01. The sequence continues at coordinate 1,917 of CAZGUG010000091.1, read as the reverse complement.
CTGCCCAGAACTTCGCCGGTTACGCTGTCAATCTCGGTTATCCGCTCTATTTCATCGCCGAAAAATTCCACCCTCATCGCCCTGTTGGAAGCCTCGGCCGGGAATATCTCCAAAACGTCCCCCCGTACCCTGAAGGTGCCCCTGATAAAGTTTATATCGTTCCTCTCGTAATGTATTTCCACCAGTTTTCTTATTACCTCGTCCCTGTCCCTGATCATGCCGGGACGCAGGGATATCATAAGCTGGCTGTAGTCCTCCGGGTCGCCGAGACCGTATATACAGGACACACTGGCCACTATTATTACGTCCCGCCGTTCGAAAAGCGCTGCGGTGGCCGAGTGTCTCAGCTTGTCAATCTCGTCATTTATCGAAGAATCCTTTTCGATGTATGTATCGCTGTGGGGAACATAGGCCTCGGGCTGGTAGTAATCGTAGTAGCTAACAAAGTATTCCACCGAGTTGTCCGGAAAAAAACCCTTGAACTCGCTGCACAGCTGCGCCGCCAAAGTCTTGTTGTGCGCTATGACAAGGGTGGGCCTCTGCACCCTTTCTATTACATTGGCCATTGTATAGGTTTTGCCGGTACCGGTGGCGCCCAGAAGGGTCTGTAGCCTGTCCCCCCTCTGCAGTCCGTATACAAGATCATCTATGGCAGCCGGCTGGTCCCCCGCCGGTTTGTAATCCGAAACCAGTCTAAATTTATTATCCAAATTATATCACCCCTGTTCGGAACACCTGTTCGCCTCCGAATATTATATTACTAAATGGTTTCAAGGTCAATATCCTTCCAGCGCCTTTTCAAAAATCTCAGGGTAAGCAGCCCGGATTCTACCACAAACTGTATAAGGGTTGCAACCCATACATAGGTTACTTCCATACGCCACACGTAAACCACCATATAGATAAGAGGAAGCCTCACAAACCAGTTGCTTGCCGCTGCCACCATGAACGGGCCCCTGGTATCCCCGGCTCCCCTCAGCGAAGCGGCCATTACCATACTGAGGGCGATAAAGGGCTGTTCAAAGGCACCTATCCTTATACACTTTACCGCCAGGGCCATAACGTCCGGCAGGTTTGTGAAAATGGCTATTATTAGCGTCGGGAAAAGGAAAAACATAAGGCCGGTAGCCGTCATGAAAAGAACTCCCATAACGGTGGACTGAAGGGCACTGTTCTCGGCATCGTCCTTCATGCTGGCGCCCAGGTTCTGTCCCACCAGGGCGGAGGCCGCCACGGCAAAACCGTAACCCGGCATAAAGGATATGCTCTCCGCCGATACGGCTATTGAATTGGCGGCAAAGGGTACCGCACCCATACCCGAGATCCACAGCGAGGATATCACCCTGCTACCGCTGTTGATGAACTCCTCCATCGAAGCAGGTATGCTCAGGTGTAAAATCTTCCGGACAAAATCTCTATCCAGCCTGAACATGTGCCTGAACCTGATCCTGATGCCCCACCGGCCGCATACCAGCATACCTATTATTACTGCCGAACCTATAACCTGGCCTGCGGCGGTGGCGGAAGCCGCACCCAGCACTTCCAGGCGCGGGAAGCCGAATTTGCCGAAAATCAGCACATAATCGCCCACAACATTTATCCCGTTGGCAATAGCCGCAATAACCATGGGCGTCCTGGTATTGCCGGCACCCCTCATTATATAGCCGGATACGCTTAGGGGAACCATAAACGCCGCGGCGGCAGAAGTAATTTTCATATAGGACACGGCGTATTCAAGCACCACCGCGTCCTTTACAAAACTCTGCAGCAGTGCCCGGGAGAAAAGACCCAGCGTCACCGCCAGGGAAATTCCTATAATAAAGGAAAGCCCAAGGGCCCGGGAGGCCACCCTTTCTATATCATCCCTTTCCCCTGCACCGGTGTGCCTGGCCACCAGGGCCATTGCCCCGATGCCTA
>CAZGUG010000090.1:0-4784 GCA_964529035.1 uncultured Clostridium sp. | reverse complement strand
AATATAGGCTATGTAATACAGCAGATCGGATTGTTTCCGCACATGACGGTATACAACAATATAGCCACTGTCCCCAGGCTTTTGGGCTGGAACGAAAAAAGAATCAAAGGCCGGACGGATGAGCTGCTGGAACTTGTAGGCCTTGACCCCGATGAAAACAGGCACAAATACCCAAACGCCCTTTCGGGAGGCCAGAAGCAGCGGGTAGGAGTGGCAAGGGCAATGGCCGCGGATCCGCCAATAATGTTGATGGACGAACCCTTCGGAGCCGTTGACCCGATAGTCAGGGCCCAACTGCAGAACGAGCTTTTAAATCTTCAAAGGAAGATTAAGAAGACAATATGCTTTGTCACCCATGATATAGACGAAGCGATAAAGATGGGAGACAAGATAGCTATTATGAATGACGGGCGGCTGGTCCAGTACGATACACCGGAAAACATCCTCTTTGCCCCGGCCAATCCCTTTGTTGAGGAATTTGTGGGCTTTGACAGGGCGCTCAAGGTTCTGAACCTTCTTGAGGTAGGAACGGTGATGAAAACCAATATTGTAACGGCGAATCCCGCCGACAGCATAGAGGATATAGAGAGTAAGCTGAAAGAATATAAAAACAATTATATTGCAGTAACGGATGACAGACACAGAATCTACGGTTATGTAAACAAACAGGAACTCAATATACCTGAAGACGAAGAGTGGCAGAAGAGAATAAGAAAATTTTCCACCACGCTGCCGCTTCATGCGACGCTCAAGGATGCACTGTCCGAGATGCTGCAGTATGATATAGCCGTTATCCCGGTTGTAAACGAAAACAACGAACTGGCGGGGATTGTCTCCATGAAGGCCCTTCGTTCGTATATAGGTGAAGCCTATGAGGATGAAGAAAACGGAGAGCTTCCGGATATTAAGGTTTCACGAAGGCGGGGTGCCTGATTTATGGATGTAATACAGTATTTCATTAAACAGTCGGACAGAATATTCACATATACGCTAAACCACGCCAATCTAATAATGATAGGAATACTGTGTTCGCTTGTTCTGTGGATATCGGTGGGAATAGCTGTAAGGAACAACAGTAAATCGGCGAATGCCGTTCTGGGGATCGGGAGTTTCATTATGTCGGTCCCAAGCATATCGCTTTACGGGATACTGATGGTGATTCCCGGGCTGGGGCTGAGCCGGACAAGCGCGGTCATCGGACTGGTGCTGTATTCAATGCTTCCCATAGTAAGAAATGTGTATATGGCGTTAAACGGTATTGACCCGTCAATAATAGAAGCGGCCAGGGGAATGGGAATGAAAAATAGGGATATATTATGGAAGGTTCAGCTGCCCATAGCCCTTCCCATAATATTTGCCGGTGTCAGGGTTGCTCTTGTTATGATGGTGGGTACGGCTACCCTTGCGGTATATATAGGGGAGCAGAATCTCGGCCGTCTGTTGACCCACGGTATTGAAAGGACCCATTCAGAGATGATTATTACCGGGGCCATCATGGTTTCGGTTATAGCCGTACTGGTGGATTACCTTATGGGATACCTGCAGGGAAAGCTGGTATCCCCCGGTATAAGGTCAGGCGCAGACAAATCCGCTTCCGGGAAGGTGAGATACAATGGAATTTAATTGGAGCAGGGTATTGGAGGTTCTCCAGACAAGCAAGGCAACGCTGGACGTCAAATTCTTATTGATGCAGCATTTGAAGCTGGTGGGTATTTCCCTTGCAATAGCGGTTATAATAGCGCTGCCGGTTGGTATAATGCTCACAAGGCCAGGGTTTAAACGTTTTCTGCCCAGAGTTATGGGAATACTCAACATATCCCAGGGCATTCCAAGCCTTGCGGTGGTGGCCATATTCCTGCCGTTGGCGGGTATAGGTACACTCCCGTCAATAATGGCCCTTACGCTGTATGCACTGCTGCCAATTGCCAGAAATGCCATTGCAGGTATTGAGGCCATTGATCCCAATATAATAGAATCAGCCCGTGGGATGGGAATGCCCGCTTCAAAGGTGTTCTGGAAAGTTGAGCTGCCTTTGGCGTTGCCGGTAATTATGTCCGGGATACAGACCGCTGCGGTTGTTACGGTTGGTACTGCAACCATCGCGGATTTGATAGGCGGCGGCGGGCTGGGAAGACTGATATTTACCGGTCTCAGTTTTTTCGAACCGGAGCTGATATTTTTGGGTTCGGCGCTGGCAGCTGTTATTGCCATAGTAATTGACCAGCTGCTGAGCCTTGTCAATAGATTACTGACTACTCCGAAACCGGAGTAAAATAAAAAATGGAGGGATTCATTATCAAAGTATTTTATTTAGGGAAAAGAAAGAGGATACTGGGTATTGCCATAGGTCTTGTGCTAATGGCTGCCATGCTGGCGGGATGCGGTAGCACCGGCACATCGGCGGACGGGCCTGCAGTTACCGTATCGTCAAAGGCCTGGACCGAGCAGTTAATTCTGGGCAGTATGCTATTGGAACTGCTTGAGGACAACGGATACCCCGTTGAGGACCAACTGGGACTTGGTGAAACGCCCACATTAAGGCCCGCACTAAAATCGGGACAGATAGACGTATACTGGGAATACACCGGTTCAATCCTAATGACCGAAATGGGTGAAGAGCAGATGAGTCAGGAAGAGGAGGCATACAACAAGGTTAAACAGTGGGACAAGGAAGAAAACGATATAATATGGCTTGATTATGCTCCCGCTAACAATACCTATACCCTTATGATGAAAGAAGAAAGGGCAAAAGAATTGGGCCTTGAGAGCATATCAGACCTTGCGGGTTATATAAAAAGCGGTGAAGAAGACCTAATACTGGCGACAAACATTGAGTTCTTTGAAAGGGAAGAGGACGGTATCCCTGGCCTAGAAAAGGTGTACGGTTTTGAATTTGACAGGGACGCAATGGTCTTTGTCACAACCGGGCTTACCTATGACGCTCTGAGAAATGACAATGCGGATGTTGCAATGGGGTTTGCCACCGACGGAAGAATTCCCGCATTCAATTTTATTAACCTTGAAGACGACATGGGTTTTTTCCCGATCTATAACCCCGCTCCCACAATACGGCCGGAAATACTGGAGGCATATCCGGAGCTTCCGGAGCTAATCAACCAAGTGGCGCAGGCTCTGGACGATGCGACCCTTGCGGAGCTTAACAGAAGAGTTGATATGGACAAGGAAGAGCCGGATGAAGTGGCACGGGACTTTCTGGCGGAAATCGGGCTGCTGGATTAGTATAACGCAGTATACCGCGCATAAAAACAGGGCTATGCAGCCCTGTTTTTTGCGCGGTCAAAAGCGGGAACCTATAATGAAAGATAGGCGGCATGGTTTTCAAAATGAAAATATTGCAAAGGCAAATTGCAAAACGAAAAGCAAGTTTTGCGTTTTATCGGCTTAATTATAGGCAGTCTGATAAATTTGCTGTGGATTTCAATTAATTTGCCGTTTGATATCTTTCTTGGGAAATGCATGTCTTGAGGCGGTGCAGGGTCCAAAGGCAATATGTTCTGAAATGGAAATATGTCAACAGGACTTTTTTTGGCACGCGTCTTGCTGTTATATACATCAAGTGCAAAACCAAATATACCAATTCCGGAAATGGTATAAGTGTTATAAAGTACTGCAGAGCACTGTATTGGCTGTGTATCTAGTAATGATAATTTAGGAGGTATAGTAGATGTTCGACAAAACAAGAGAGTTTTTAGTAAAGATTGGTTTACCCGCAGGGGATGCACATGATTTGCCCACGTCCGACAAGAGGTTCCCCGACGGAGCTCATTTCCGTATTGAGGTGCCTACGGTAAACACCGCGCTTGCCTGTAAAGCGCTGTTGGAAGAAGCGGAGAGGATTGGAGTAACAATTAACCGTATAGACGAGACTTACGGTGCATTCAGGCATACGCTGGAAGAACTGAAAGAGTATGTAGCAGTATGTAAACACTACAGAGTTGCACTTAATCTTTCAACGGGCCCGAGGGCAGCCTATGACACAAGTGCAACCCGTCTGAGCGAACAGGGCAGGGTAATTGCGTACAGATTGAGGGGACAGGAGCAGATTGTAAGGGCAATAGAAGATGTGAAGAGAATCGCCGAGGTTGGATGTCGCGGAGTTCTTGTTTATGATGAAGGACTGCTTTGGGTTCTTGATGAGATGAGAAAAGCAGGGGAACTGCCTGAAAACATGAAGTTTAAAAACTCTGCCCATAACGGTCAGGGTAACCCGGCTAGTTTCCAACTGCTTGAGAAACTTGGCGCGGATTCAATTAACCCGGTAAGGGATTTAACCCTTCCCATGCTGTCGGCATTAAGACAAGCCGTAAACGTTCCACTGGACCTTCATACCGATAATCCTCCGGGATCAGGCGGATTTATCCGTGTTTACGAAGCTCCCGAAATAGTACGTGTTGCAGCTCCAGTATACTTAAAGACCGGCAACTCCTGCGTAGCAGGCCATGGCCAGCTGACTACGGCTCAAAACGGTATTGATATGGCAAGGCAGGCTGCCATAGTTGTAGAAATGGTTAAGAAATATTATCCCGAAGCTGTGCAGAGCGAAGCCGGACAGGCAGACATGCACATCCCCGAATAATAATATATAATTCAATCTATCTCCTGTGGGGAAGTTTTTTCCCACAGGGGATAATAATCTGTATTAAGTCTGAAGGGAGAGCAGCGAATGAGGGAAATAAACGTTGAAACGATTACAAAAACCGTTGAAGAATTATGTATAGACGCAAATTATAATCTGCCGGCAGATGTTAAAAAGGCGCTGGAGG
>CAZGUG010000089.1:2220-4895 GCA_964529035.1 uncultured Clostridium sp. | reverse complement strand
TCCGCGGAAAGGGCACAGAGGCCCGGTTGCCGGGAAACCTGACCTGTGATATAATTACAGTGTAACAATAAACTATGCGAGGTGCGCGATGAGGAAAGTGTCTTTTAACTAGTTAAAAACAATATCTTAAAAGCGTAGCGAAAACAGCGGGACAGGTGCGCGCTTTTAAGGTGATGGTTAAAAAACACTTACAGGGGTATAAACATCGACGTACCGGCTTTTAAGCACATAATTGCGATGCTTTGCCACAGTATAACACCCGGGTGTTTGCTGTGGTTTTGTTTTTCGCCGGTATCTATAAGTCTGTAACAGCATAAGGGGGATGGTTGAATGAATCTTCGGTTTTTAAACTTAAGCAAAAGTTACAAGGGAAAAGCCGTGTTTGAAAATATAAGCGGACAGATCAATGAAGGTGACAGCATCGGGCTGATAGGCAGCAACGGTGTGGGCAAAACAACCCTTGCCAGGCTTCTGGCAGGGCTGGAGGCCTGTGACCAAGGCCGGGTTGAGTATTCTCCGGCCAATATTAAGGTGCTGTATATCGAACAGTATCCGGTATTCGATAAGGGGATTACGGTCTACCAGGAAGTCCGACGGGCAGTTTCAGACGGTGCCCAGGGCTCAGCGGATAACGGGGCGGTGGTTGAAAAAACCCTTAACAGGGTTGGACTAGAAAAGGATAAATGGCAGCAGAAGGCGCAGGACTTAAGCGGCGGTGAAAAGACAAAGCTGCTGCTTTGCAGGATTATGACCTGCGATTTTGATTTGCTAATCCTTGACGAGCCCACCAATCATCTGGATATGGACAGCTGCGGATGGCTGGAGGATTTTGTCCGGGGGATTAAAAAGCCCATGCTAGTTATTTCCCATGACCGTTATTTGCTCGATAATACGGTAAACCGAATATGGGAACTTACCTCCGGTGAGATTAGAGAATATGAAGGCAATTATTCGGCCTACAGGGTCCAAAGGGAAACTGAACTGAAAAACATAACAAAGGAATACGACAAACAGCAAAATAAAATCCGGCACCTAAGGCAGGTTATATACGAGCGAAAAAGCTGGTATGACAGTGCCCACAAATCGGCGGGACAGAACGACTTCTACAGGTCCAAGGCCAAAAAACATGCGGGCGTATTAAAGTCCAAGAAAAAGGAGCTCGAAAGAATAAAGGATGAAAAAAATGAAAAACCCCAAAGAACGGTATCTCCCGCCTTTGAAGTAATCAATAAAGCAATTACCGGCAGTAAACTTCCGCCGTTTCTTGTTAAGGGCGAGAATATAAGCAAAGCCTTCGGTAAAAAAACAGTCTTCAGGGAGGTTTCCTTTAACATCAGGCGCCGGGACAAGGTAGCGCTTATCGGCCAAAACGGTGCGGGCAAGACAACCCTTCTCAGGATGCTGTGCGGCATGGACAGCAAGTACAGCGGAACCGTTGCAGTAAGCCCTTCGGTTAAGGTTGGATATTTCGCGCAGGAGTTTGACAACTTAAGCAGTGATAATTCCATCCTTGACGAGCTTATGACTGCCGGGGCGGGCATGCAGGACGCAAGGCTTTTACTTGCGGGGCTTTTGTTTCGCGGGGACGATGTCTATAAGAAGATTTCGGATTTAAGCATGGGGGAGAAGGGCAGGGTGGCCTTTGCAAAGCTCATACTGTCGGGTGCAAATCTGCTTATCCTTGACGAGCCGACCAACTATATGGACATCGGGTCAAAGGAAAGCATTGAAGCCGCACTGGATGAATTCGGCGGAAGCATTATATTTGTAACCCACGACAGGTATTTTATAAAGAGGCTGGCAAACCGGGTTTTTGTCATAAAGGGTAAAACGCTTCACTGTTATGACGGTGGTTATGAGTATTATCTGTCAAAACTTAAAGAGCAGCGGTTAAGGGACAGAGTCGGCGCCGACTGCAAGCGCTTGGAGGATAATATTAGGAGGCTGGAGTGCCAGCTGGCTTTTATAAGCGGTAAACTGGATGAGGTAGAGGATGGAGATGAAAAACAAAAGCTGCATCAAAAGTTTCTGGACACTGCCAGGGAGATTAATAAAAGCAGGGAATACCTTAAAGGACAGGACGGGTCGGGCTCTGAAACCTAAGGGTCCCGCCCGGCAGTCACTTGTTATATTAACAATAACAAACTTACGGCCATTACCGCCATCCCCGCAACCACACCGAACATGGCTATATGGTGTTCCCCGTACTCTTCCGCAGTGGGAAGCAGTTCATCCAAAGATATATATATCATTATCCCTGCAACGCTTGCAAAAACAAAACCAAGGGTTGTTTCGTTAAATATCGGTTTAAGGATGAAATAACCGACCAGCGCCCCCACCGGTTCCGACAGCCCTGACATAAACGACAGTATGAATGCTTTTCTACGGCTTTTTGTTGCATAGTATACCGGGACTGAAACCGCCAAACCCTCGGGGACATTATGTATTGCAATGGCGATTGCTATGCTTATTCCCAGTGCGGGGTCGGACAATGCGCTCATGAATGTTGCCAGGCCTTCCGGAAAATTATGTATTGCTATTGCCAGGGCAGAAAACAAACCCATGCGCATAAGCTTCTGCCTGTCTTTCTCATCCATTGCTTCATATTTATCGGTTGAATGGACTTCATGGGGGTTCTGGAATGACGGTACAAGTTTGTCTATGACAGCAATAAC
>CAZGUG010000089.1:0-2120 GCA_964529035.1 uncultured Clostridium sp. | reverse complement strand
TCAAAGGCCGGCGAATACGCAGTTTCCCTTTTTGCAGGAAGAACCTATGAGGTGTTTTATGCAATATGCCTGAATTCCCAGAACAGGGTGAATTATGCTGCCCTTGTCCAGGAAGGAACCCTCACCGAAGCGCCGGTATATCCAAGGCTGGTGGTGGAGGCCGTACTGTGCCACAAGGCAAGCAGCGTTATTCTGGCTCACAATCACCCGGGAGGCAGCATGCAGCCTTCGAGGGCCGATATAGAAGTAACCGGCAGGATAAGCAGGGCCCTGGAGCCGATATCGGTAAAGGTGGTGGACCATATTATAGTAGCCGGAGGCAGGTATTTCAGCTTTAAAGAAAACGGCCTGCTCTGATTGTCAGAGCAGGCTTTTTATACGGTTTCTAGTATGCCAGGCTGTCTACGAAACGCACATAGTTAAGCAGTCTGGATTCCTTTGACAGCCACAGCCCGACAAATCCTTCATCGATTAGTTTTCTCTGGGGTTCAAGGTCAACAATGGGTACGCTGAAAAGTTCACTTGTCCTTCTTACAGCCCTCGGCTCAAGATTTCTGTGCAGAATAAACCTCCATATTCCGTCATTCCCGTTCTCCCGGGTGCCGTATTTTTTCCTGAGCGCCTTTACTCTCAACCCGTTTTTCATAATATTATAAAGGCTGTATATATTCTGCGGAGATACGGTGCAAAGCAGGTGACTGTACCCGTAATCCTTAATCATCGGTAATACCTGCTGCAGTGTCAGGCTTTGCAGCGAATTGCCCCTGTATGCGGGGTGTACCACCGTTGTTTCAAGATGGGCAACTTTGGGCAGCTCCTGTTCCGGCATGTTTATGTCGTTACCTAAGTTTTTGCTGCTTCTGCCCGGAAATCCTATATAACGGTATGCGATAAGTTCCCCGGTTTTATTGAAAACCCCAATCACCTTTGCCCCCTGGTTCATATCGTCAAGCATTTCTTCGTAAGAATCCATGTAAAGAACCTGTTTGTTGGGAAGTAGGTCATAGACATATTTCTCAAGTGCTACCACGTCAATAAGCTCTTTCTTTGATATTAAGCGCATAACGTATTCATCCCGCTCTGTTCTTCCGTTTTCGTGTTTGATTAACTGCCCTGTTTTAAGTATTGTCATATGACTACCCTCCTTGAAATAATATTGGCTTTGGTACAAGAACTTTCATGATGTGACAACTTATTACATCGATACAAGTTGCTTCTCTGAATTTATATTATCACAGACTACTTATGTTTGTCAATCAAGTTGTCAGCAAAAAAATAAAAAAACTGCTGTCCTTTTAAGACAGCAGATGTGGCCATGGATAACCAGATACAGGTTTTTGAATAAACCGGATGTCTTATTTTAAATTGTTTACATATCTTTTTACCTTGTCCGAGATCTTGGACCCGTTTCCCACATAGAGGATAATATCGTTGGCGTAAAACACCATTTTAGGCCCCGGAGACAGGTACAGGTGCCCGGAACGGTTAATCCCTATTATTGTTGCGCCGGTATGATTCCAGAACCGGACTTCACCTATGGATTTGCCCACCAGGTGGCTGTTTGCGGGTATTTTCAGCTCCAGGGGGTATATGATTCCTATGTTTCGAAGAAGCATTGCCTGCTCGATAACGGAATCCAGCCTTTCGAGGACCGAATCCTCAATGGCCTTTTTCTCCTCCATCAGCTTGGCTATTTCCTCCCTCAGGGACAGGATTCTGTCCTTGGTCTGATACTCCTTTATAAAGGTGTTGGCTGCTTCCTTTGACTTTATAAGGACTCCCTTTTTTTCTATGACGTTTACCACCCGCAGTTCTTCCAAAAGTGCCAGGGACCTTCTGATTGTTTCGGGCGAAACACTGTACTTTCCCGACAGTGTGGACCTCCCTGTAACCATCTCTCCAACTTTCCATTCCCCGTTGACAATGCTGTAGGCGATATCAAGCGCTATCTTCTCATACTTTGCAGCAGTGTCCCCCTTGTCCTTGGGGCCGGTTTTAAGATTCATTTCAACACCCTCTACATTTTTTTATGTTCTATATATATCGGTACTCATACTATTATTCTTCAATTTTTGACCTCACTTGTCAAGTGGATTGTCCCTTTTTACCTCGGTTTCCAG
>CAZGUG010000088.1:0-4995 GCA_964529035.1 uncultured Clostridium sp. | reverse complement strand
CCTTTTGCTCATTTATATTACCTCCAAACCCCTTTCACTCTTTATATATATTATTGAAAAAGTACATATATACTGGATTTTTGACGGCTGCTGCGGTATGCCCGCCGTATCAGACCCTTTCGGGCATTATTATCCAGGCGATTATATACGCAAGTATTCCCGAACCTCCTGCAAGCATAAAAAGTATCCAGCCCAGCCTTACCAGCGTGGAATCTATTTCAAAATACTCGGCTATACCGCCGCATACCCCTGCAATCTTCCTGTCGGCATCCGACCTGTACAGTCTTTTTGTCATAACTCCTACCCCCTTTTATTTCATGCTGCCGCACCCGTTTCAGACCGTCGGACGGGACTGTCCCCTGAAGTGATTGTAAACCTCGCGGGCGGCAGCAGCGTTCATTCCCTCCACCGAAGCCAACTGTTCAATCGTGGCCTCTTTAATTTTACTAATATCACCGAAATATTTCAACAGCGCTTTTCGTCTCTTTTCACCTATGCCCCTGATGCCGTCCAGCACCGACCGAACCTGCCCGCTGCTTCTAAGGCTCCTGTGATAGCTTACGGCAAACCTGTGGGCTTCTTCCTGTACAAGGGAAACCAAGCGCAGGGCGTTTTTATGCCCGTCAAGGGATATTTCCCTGCCGCCCTTTACTATGCCGCGGGTCCTGTGCCGCTGGTCCTTGACCATCCCGCATACGGTAAGGCCAATACCCAGGTCGCGCAGCTCCTGCTCCACCGCCGACACCTGGCCCCTGCCGCCGTCCACCAGCACCAGCTGCGGCAGTGCTTCCTGCCCGTCTGCTGCGGTTTTTCCGTACCGGCGGCCGGTAATCTCTCTCATGCTGCGGTAATCGTCCGGCGGGTGCCCTTCCTTCAGTTTGTACCTCCTGTAATCGCTTTTTTTCGGCCTGCCCTCTTCAAATACCACCATTGAGCCCACCTGCTGGACACCCTGTATATTGGAAATGTCAAAGGCCTCTATCCTGAAGGGAAACTCATCCAGCTCAAGGGCGGAATACAGCTCATCAAGGGCGGCATACGCCTCCTCCCTTTCCTTTTTCAGCCTTTCGCCAAGGTTGGAAACAAGCTGGACAGCGTTGTCCGCAGCCATCTCCACCATGCGCTTTTTGTCCCCTCTCTGAGGTATTTTTATATAAACTGCACCGCCTTTTTTCTGGCGCAGCCATTTTTCTATTACCGTCCTCTCCCCGATGTCGTGCTGCAGCAGTATCTGCTTCGGGATAAAGGCGGTGGCCGAGTAAAACCGCTTGACAAACTCTGTCATAAGCCGGCTGTCGGTTATTTCGCCGAGGTCCTGCAGAAAATAATGCTCCCGCTCCAAAAGCTTTCCGCCCCTTACGAAGAATACCTGGACACAAGCGCTGTCCCGGCTGCGGGCCAAGGCAATGACATCCTGGTCCTCCATGCCGGTGGTTATAACTTTCTGTTTCTCCGCCATTGATTTGAACACGCCTATCCTGTCCCTTATGCCAGCAGCCTTTTCAAAATCAAGGTTTGCCGCAGCCAGGTCCATCTCGGTTTCCAGTATGGATATAAGCTGTTCCAGCCGATGGGATAGAAACAGGCATATCCGCCGCATGGTTTCCCTGTATTCGTCCCTGTCCACGCCGCCCTGGCAGGGAGCCATGCACCGGCCGATATGATAATTGAGGCACGGCCTGTCAGTACCTTTGGCCCCGGCTTTTATACGTTTGCTGCAGGTCCTTATCCTGAAAAACCTGCTTATGGTGTCTATGGTCTGCTTTATGTGATGGCTGTTCCTGTAGGGCCCGAAATACCTTGAACCGTCCTTTTTCATGTTCCGGGCAAACACCAGCCGCGGATAATCCTCCTCCATGGTAACCCTGATATAGGGAAAGTTTTTATCGTCCTTGAGCAGTATATTATACCTGGGCCTGTGCTTTTTAATGAGGCTGCACTCCAGTATGAGGGCTTCCAGCTCGGTCTGGGTAACGATGTATTCAATATTTTCAATCCGGTCCACCAGCAGCCGTGTTTTTATGTCATTGCCGCCTTGAAAATACTGCTTAACCCTTTTTTTAAGGCTTTTTGCCTTGCCTATATATATTATGCGGCCGCTTTCATTCTTCATTATATAAACGCCGGGCCTGTCCGGGAAATCCCCGGCATTAAAAACTTTCGCTTTGTCCATGTCAATCACCCCTGCCTTACATATCGCTATTGAATTACCCTTTATCCTATTGTATTATATAGATAATCATTTTTAAAATAAAAAAAATGTAAAATATTCAGCGGCTTCACTTAAAGCAGACAGCTTTTCCGTGAAGCCCATACTGAAGATATGCAATTTCGGAGGGGGACTTACAATGAGGTTTACCACAAAACAGCTGGTATTAATGGCTCTTTTGACTTCGCTGAGCATAATACTTACAAGGATTGCAAGCATCCGGATAGCCTTTGCGGGGGTGGAAGGCATAAGAATAGGTCTTGGAGACCTGCCTGTTATCCTTGCGGGGATTACCTTCGGCCCTTTTTCGGGTGGTATGGTGGGAGCTCTGAGCGACGTGGTTGGGTATTTCATTAACCCCATGGGAGCCTATATGCCACATTTCACGCTGGTTAAAGCCCTGAGCGGTATAATACCCGGCATTATGATACTCCTTAACTGCCGGGGATACAAAAGCCACCTTTACATCGGCTGGATAGTGTTCGTAACACAGCTTGTCACCTCCACTATTCTCACCCCGTATTTTTTGCAGATACTGTTTGGAATCCCGGTTGGCGTCACAATACTGCCGAGGGCTGCGGCACTGCTCATATACACCTTCACATTCCCCTTCATAATCCACACGCTGCTTATCCGCCTGGGCATAATGGGGTACTGCAGGGATTCGCTGTCCCGCGAACAGTAGAAAGCTGAGTTTAAATCGGGTCTTACGGCAAACCGAAACGGCAGTCCCCCATACCGGGGGCGCAGCCGTTTTTTTATGCCCATGGGTTTTATAACCGAAACAGGTATAATATATGTTTGCTGCGGCAATAATCCGGGTATAAGAAAGGAGGATGCCGTATGTCAAAAACAACGGTAGCAGCAGTCATATTCCTTATACTTACATCGCTGACCATCAATGCAGCAGGCACGGCCGAAACCATTGAAGTACACCGCAGCGGTGTGCAAATACTGGTGGACGGCCGGCCGGTGGACCTTGAGCAGCAGCCATTTATACACAACGCCAGGGTGTACGTGCCAATCAGGTTCATATGTACCGCCCTGGACAGGGACGTGGAGTGGAACCCCGATATAAGAACCGTGGTGATAAACAACCCTGATTTAAGGTTTCCCCTGACCGAGTGCCGTCCGGATGAGGGCGAACTATTCGTGTACGGAGAAATAACCGATATAGACTATGAAGCCTATAACATTACCATACAACAACACTTTGACGACAACAGTATTCCGGTGCAAAACCCCCTTGCAGTAAACCGGGACGCGGTAATAATACTGCATCAAAACGATGAAAAGAATATTCACTTTTACCAGCTTAAATGCGGAAACACCGGCGGCTTTATACTGGATTCCGGCGGCATGGTCAGGGGAATTATAATATAAAATACAACCGGTATCACAGTACAGGTACTATTTAACCCCGGCTGAATAAGCCGGGGCTTCTTTTATTTTTGCAAACAAAAAGAACCGTCCCTACTGTTTCTGTTTCTCTAATATTTTTTTTAGGAACTGGCCGGTAAATGAATGTTTCTCCCGGGCTATCTCCTCCGGGGTACCGGCCGCTATAACCCGGCCGCCCCGGTCCCCGCCCTCGGGGCCCAGGTCTATTATATAGTCTGCGGTCTTTATCACATCAAGATTGTGCTCTATCACTATTATAGTATTGCCGCCGTCGGCCAAACGGGATAGAACGCCAATCAGTTTGTTCACGTCTTCGAAATGCAGCCCGGTGGTGGGCTCGTCCAGGATGTACAAGGTTTTGCCGGTACTTCTTTTGCTGAGCTCGGTGGCCAGCTTGACCCGCTGGGCTTCTCCGCCCGACAGCTGGGTGGAGGGCTGCCCCAGCCTTATATACCCCAGCCCCACGTCGTACATGGTCTTAAGCTTTCTTTTCAAAGGTGGTATATTCCCGAAAAACTCCAGTGCCTCCTCCACCGTCATGTCAAGCACGTCGGAAATTGTTTTACCCTTGTATCTGATCTGCAGCGTTTCCCTGTTGTACCTCTTTCCCTTGCACAGTTCGCAGGGTACGTACACGTCCGGCAGAAAATGCATTTCTATCTTGATTATCCCGTCCCCGCGGCAGGCTTCGCATCTTCCGCCCTTAACGTTAAAGCTGAACCTGCCCTTTTTGTAGCCCCTCATCCTTGCCTCCGGCGTGGATGCAAACAGGTCACGGATATGGTCAAACACCCCTGTGTAGGTGGCCGGGTTTGACCGCGGAGTCCTGCCTATCGGCGACTGGTCGATGTCAATTATTTTGTCAATATTCTCTATACCTTCTATACTGCCGTGCTTCCCGGGTTTTGCCCTGGACCTGTACAGCCTCTGGGCTATTCCCTTGTACAATATTTCGTTCACCAGCGTGCTCTTACCCGAGCCGGACACTCCGGTTACGCACACGAACACTCCCAGCGGAAAATCCACGTCCAGGTCCTTAAGGTTATTTTCCGCGGCTCCCTTTACAACAACATGCTTGCCGTTCGGCTTCCTGCGCATTTCCGGCACCGAAATTTCCCTGTCTCCCCTAATGTACTGACCGGTCACAGACTGCCGGCAGGCCAGGATATCCTCAAGGGGGCCCTCCGCCACCACCCTGCCGCCGTGGATACCGGCGCCGGGACCTATGTCCAGTATGTGGTCCGCCGAGCGGATGGTCTCCTCGTCGTGCTCCACCACTATAAGGGTATTGCCCAAATCGGTGAGCCTTCGGAGGGTATCTATCAGCCGCCGGTTGTCCCGCTGGTGCAGGCCTATGCTGGGCTCGTCCAGTATATACAGAACCC
>CAZGUG010000087.1:0-5032 GCA_964529035.1 uncultured Clostridium sp. | reverse complement strand
AAGACACGGGGACGGTTCTTGTGTCTATAACAAAAAGAACCGTCCCTGGTGTTTCCTGGTGTTTCGCCGGTGTTTCTGATTGAAATAGCGTTTATGCGGGAACGGATTAAGGTACCTGTCCCCGCGCTTGAAAGTTGTTTGTTGACAATCAAAAGAAACTATGGTAAGTTCTATTGGTGATCCTATACGCTCTGTTTCGGGGTCAGCCGAGGGGTACTGGAGGTGTAGTAATGAGAGTCAAGGTAACACTAGCGTGTACAGAGTGCAAGCAGAGAAACTATAATTCGCTCAAGAACAAAAGAAACAACCCCGAGAGGATAGAAATGAATAAATACTGCAAATTTTGCGGCAAACATACCCTTCACAGGGAAACCAAGTAAAGGCAAAACTTTTTTAAGGTGTGAGTAATATGACAAACAGTAAAAGGGGCTTTAAGGGAAAAGCCGGCAGATTTTTTAAGGAAACAAGGTCTGAACTCAAGAAGGTAATATGGCCGAACCGCAAGGAACTGGTTTCATTTACTTCAGTTGTTCTTGTTTCTGTATTAGCAGCAGCATTCCTGATATTCGTAGTCGATCTTGCCTTCGGCCAGGTACTGGGCTTGATAATCAGATAAAAGGAGGGAAGGGCCGATATGGCCCTTAAGTTTATGCCAGAAACGCAGGAAGCGAAATGGTATGTTATCCATACCTATTCCGGTTATGAGAATAAGGTGAAGGCCAACCTTGAGAAGGCTGTTGAAAATCGGGGCATGCAGGATGTCATAGTCGAAGTACAGGTTCCCATGGAAGAACACTACGAGAGAAAGAACAACAAGCTTAAGAAGACTTTGAAGAAGGTTTTCCCGGGATATGTGCTGGTTAAGATGGTGATGAATGACGAATCCTGGTATGTTGTGCGCAATACCCGCGGAGTTACCGGGTTTGTTGGCCCCGGTTCGAAACCCGTGCCGCTGACCGATAGGGAAATTGTCAACCTCGGCGTGGAAGAGGTGGCCGTGGTGGTGGATTTCAAGGTCAAGGATTCGGTTAAGGTTATAAGCGGTCCCTTTGAAAATTTCATCGGCACCATTGAAGAGATTAACCTTGACAAGCACAAGGTGAAGGTTTTGATTTCCATGTTCGGCAGGGAGACACCCGTGGAACTGGATTTCGTTCAGATTGAAAAAATACGATAGGGAGGTGTATCAGTATGGCGAAAAAAGTTGTTGGTATTGTTAAGCTGCAAATACCGGCCGGGAAAGCTACTCCCGCACCACCGGTGGGTACCGCCCTCGGGCCCCATGGGGTTAATATAATGGGTTTTTGCAAGGAATTTAATGAAAGAACCAAAAAGCAGGCGGGGCTTGTAATTCCGGCGGTAATTACCATATATCAGGACAGGTCCTTCAGTTTTATAACCAAAACGCCTCCCGCTCCTATACTACTTAAGAAAGCGGCGGGCATAGAAGGCGGTTCGGGTGAGCCGAACAGGGTCAAGGTAGGCAAAGTATCAAAGGCAAAAATAAGAGAGATTGCTGAAATGAAGATGCCGGACTTAAACGCTGCGGATATTGAAGCAGCCATGAAAATGATCGAAGGTACGGCAAGAAGCATGGGCCTGGTGGTGGAGGAATAACTGCTCCGGGCACCCGGTGGGAGGTAAGCGATACCGCAAATACCACTAAGGAGGTAACTGGAATGGCAAATAAAGGTAAAAAGTACCAGGAAAGCATTAAGCTTTTTGACAAGGAAAAACAGTACGATGCTACCGAGGCTGTGGAGCTTGTACAGAAAACCGCAAAGGCGAATTTTGATGAAACGGTGGAAATTTCGGTAAGGCTCGGGGTAGACCCGAGGCATGCCGACCAGCAGGTAAGGGGCGCGATAGTTCTGCCCCACGGTACCGGCAAAACAAGAAGGGTTATTGTACTTACCAAGGGAGAAAAGGTTAAGGAAGCCGAAGAAGCCGGAGCCGATTACGTAGGACTTGACGAATACGTTGAAAAGATACAAAAGGATAACTGGTTTGAGTTTGATGTGGTAGTAGCCACACCCGACGTTATGAGTGTTGTAGGGAGACTGGGTAAGATACTCGGGCCAAAGGGACTTATGCCCAACCCAAAATCCGGCACCGTTACCTTTGAAGTAGCAAAGGCTGTGAACGAAATAAAAGCCGGGAAGATAGAGTACCGGGTTGACAAGTTCAGCGTTATACACGCTCCGATAGGAAAGGTATCCTTTGGAACCCAGAAGCTTGTGGAAAACTACAGGACCCTTATGGAGGCGATAATCAAGGCAAAGCCGCCGGCCGCAAAGGGCCAGTACCTGAAAAGCATCGTGGTTTCCAGCACCATGGGTCCCGGGATTAAGATAAATACTGCAAAAGCAACCGACTAAAAAAGATTGTAGTATAAAAACCATATATTGAACGGTTTGCCTGAGACAGTAGGAGCCTTTGGCTTAAACATTCCTACCGAGGTACGGAATAAGGGGTTTGTGTATTTCAAGCCTGTATCCCTCTGCCTGTCTCATGGCAGAGGTTTTTGTTTTGAAGAGGAGTGTCTACCCATATTGCCGGAGGAGGTGAAAAGGTAATTGTCGGACAATAAGAGTGCAAAACAGAAGATAGTGGAAGAAATAAAGAAAAAGTTTAAAAGGGCCCAGGCGGTGGTGCTGGTTGACTACAGGGGGCTTGACGTACAGCAGGTAACCGAACTTAGAAAGAGGTTCAGGGAAGCCGGCGTGGATTACAAGGTATACAAAAACACCCTTATGACCAGGGCACTGAACGAACTTGAAAGCGAGGGCATCGTACCCTATCTTACCGGGCCCAACGCAGTTGCTTACGGTTATGACGACCCGGTAACACCGGCAAAGATAATATCCGAGTTTGCCAAGGACCATGACAAGCCTGAGATAAAGGTGGGAATGATTGCCGGAAAGGCTATAGGCGCCGAGGAAGTAAAGGCCCTGGCCAGTCTGCCTTCGAAGGAAGTACTTGTGGCACAGGTGCTTGGCGGCTTGAATGCACCCATTACAGGCATGGTCAACGTGCTGCAGGGTAATATCAGAAATCTAGTGTACGTGCTGAATGCCGTCAGCGAGAAAAAATCCGCATAAAGAAGAAAAATAATGGAGGGATAAACAATGGCAAGCGAAAAAATTCAAAACCTTATCGAAGAAGTAAAGAGTCTTACGGTATTGGAACTTTCTGAACTGGTTAAAGCCCTTGAAGAAGAATTTGGTGTAAGCGCCGCAGCCCCGATGGCAGTGGCAGCCGCACCGGCGGCGGGAGCTGCCCAGGAAGCGGCGGAAGAGGAAAAAACCGAATTTGACGTAATACTTGCAAGCGCGGGTGACCAGAAGATTAAGGCCATCAAGGTGGTCAGGGAAATAACCGGCCTTGGCCTGAAAGAAGCAAAAGAGCTGGTGGACAATGCTCCGAAACCGGTTAAGGAAGGCATAAGCAAGGAAGAGGCACAGACCATTAAAGCAAAACTTGAAGAAGTAGGAGCCGGTGTGGAAGTTAAATAACAAACCGGTGTGACGCTGATGCAAAAATATAAGACAGGATGTTATTATCCTGTCTTATATTTTTTTAAGAACCGGCGCTGCAGTGGTTGACAACAATATTACATTGTGTTAATATTATAAATTGCATTGATATAAACAAAATTAGGATTCTTTATTACTTTTGTATAAAATAATTATTATATGGAAATAGTATAATAGATGTTTATTGCCTTGTTGCACCAAGTATATTACAGTAGAATTCTTCAATTCTGCTGTATAAATTGTTTTTATTGTGCACTCTACTCATTGGTTCAGGCCTCCAAAACACAGCGGTTGTTATGGAAATAGGGAGGTCCCTGTTTACAGCGACTAAGTCGCTATTTTACTTTTATTTCAAGAGGTGAAGGCTTATGGTACATCCTGTTCAAGTGGGCAAAAAGGAAAGAATGAGCTATTCCAAGATTGACGAAGTTCTGGATATGCCAAACCTGATAGAGGTTCAGAAGAACTCCTATCGATGGTTTTTGGAAGAAGGCTTGAGGGAGGTGTTTGCAGACATTTCTCCCATCCAGGATTACACCGGCAACCTTGTACTGGAATTTTTGGATTATTATCTTGATGACCAACCCAAGTATTCGGTTGAAGAATGCAAAGAACGGGACGTAACCTATTCCGCACCCATGAAGGTCAGGGTGAGGCTGATAAACAGAGAGACGGGAGAAGTAAAGGAACAGGAAGTATTTATGGGAGATTTCCCCCTTATGACCGACAAGGGAACATTTATAATCAACGGGGCCGAGAGGGTGATAGTAAGCCAGCTGGTCAGGTCCCCCGGGGTGTATTATTCGGAAGAGATTGACAAAACCGGTAAAAGGCTTTTTTCCGCCACGGTAATACCGAACCGGGGTGCATGGCTTGAATACGAAACGGATTCCAATGAAATTGTATACGTCAGGGTGGACAGAACCAGGAAACTTCCCATAACGGTACTGATAAGGGCTATGGGGTATTCCACCAACCAAGAAATAATAGAGCTTTTGGGGTCAAGCGAAAGGCTTATGACCTCACTGGAAAAGGATGCTTCCAAAACCGCCGAAGAAGCCCTTCTGGATATATACAAAAGACTGAGACCGGGAGAACCGCCCACCATTGAAAGTGCCCAATCCCTAATAAATACGCTGTTTTTTGATCCGAAAAGGTACGATTTGGCAAAGGTGGGAAGATACAAGTTCAACAAAAAGCTTTCGCTGTGGCCCAGGATATGGAAAAAGATAAGCGCGGCGGATATTAAGGACCCGGTAACCGGAGAAATAATAGTAGAAAAGGACAAGAAGATTACCAAGGAGCAGGCGAAAAGGATTCAGAATCTGGGTATTAATTCTGTTGATATAAAGCTTGAGAACGCCGAACTGCGGGTGGTGGGCAACCATTTTGTGGATGCACAGACGTTGGATTTGCCCTTCAAAATTTCGGAAATAGACCCGTTAAAGCTCAGTAAAATGCTGTATTACCCGGTACTCAGGGAGATTATAGACGGC
>CAZGUG010000086.1:0-5083 GCA_964529035.1 uncultured Clostridium sp. | reverse complement strand
GTCATTGAATGATATTTTTCATCAATGGCCCTTTATAAACAGGTCTTGCAGCAAGGTTTGTTTGACAAATAATATAATAAATACTAAAATTATTATGGAATTATTAAAATTTTTGCTTTTATATATTTTGGAGGTGTAGGTTTGCTGGGGCCAAGAATTAGAGAGATAAGACAGCAGAGAGGGCTTACTTTAAACGGATTGTCTGAAAAAACCGGGCTGACGGCGGGATACCTGTCTCAACTTGAAAGAAATATCATAGAACCTTCCCTATCATCGCTCAGAAAAATATCAATGGCTCTGGAAGTGCCTATATATACGTTTTTATCCGATGGTGAAAAAAACCACATACTAATACCCGCCGATAAGAGGAAAAAACTGGACCTGCCCAACAGCGGCATTACCTATGAATTTCTAACCCCGATGGCATCGGACAGGGAAGCCCAGGCCAGGATGGAGATAATATACTACCAGCTGGAGCCTGAAAGCTGGAGCAGCGAAGATTTTATAGTTCACAATGCCGATGAATGTATTTTTATTGTACAGGGCAGCATTGAACTGTATCTTGGGCAGCAGAAATACATAGTCAAACAGGGAGACAGTATATATATAAGGGAAAACATTCCCCACAGATTTTTTAATCCCTCTTCACAGCAAAAAACCATAGGGATTAGCACCATTTGTCCCCCCATCTATTAAGGCTTACGCTTCCGGTATCCGGAGGCTTTTTTTATTCACCGGGGTATAAAAAAGCAATTACAGGAAACGCTTGCATTTGAGGTTTTCGGGTAATAGAATGGGAGAAAAAGATGGAGGAGGATTATTGTGGATTTAAAATTCCGGAATCATCTAAAAACATTTGAGAGACTAAGCTACGTAAAAGCGGATAAGAAGACCGGTACCGACCGAACCAATTATATTGACTGTTCCCTTGGGGTAAATCCCTATGGGTGTTCCGGACTGTTTAAGACAGCGTGGGAGGACTTTGATTTCGACCTAATATACAGGTATCCCGATTTTCCCTATACGGCACTCAAGCAAAAACTTAAGGAATACTGGAGAGATGTAGCAGACCTTAAAGAGGAGAATATAAAACTGGGAAGCGGCTCTGTGGATATTCTTGAGAAGCTTAACAAGATATTTGTTGAAAAGGGCTCGAGGATTTTGGGATACTGTCCGCAGTTTACCGATTACATGACGGATGTTGCAAGCTGTGGAGGTATATACGAGTATACGGCATTAAAACCCGAGGACAATTACAGGTTTGATGCGGAGGAATTTCTTGCGGCGGTGGGAAGCGAGCATGTTTTGGTATACATAGACAACCCCAATAATCCCACGGGACAGGTTATACCGCTGCCCGAAATAGAGTACATCGCCGGGGAGACGGCAAAACGTAATGTATGCGTTATTGTGGATGAAGCCTATGGGGATTTTATCGGCAGGGAAGAGTCCGCCATTTCAATAATCGAAAAATATGACAACCTGGCGGTGGTGAGGTCCTTTTCCAAGGGGTTCGGGCTTGCCGGAGCAAGGGTGGGCTATATGGCTTCGGGAAAACTGATATCCGACTACTATTCCAAGGTGGAATCACCCTTTGCGGTAAGCAGCTTTGGTCAGTACGCAGCCCGGCTTGCATTGGATGATGGAAGCTTCCTGGAGGAGTGTCAAAAAAAAGTGAAGGAAGCAAAGGAAGAGCTTATAAGTGGACTTACTAGGCTGAAGGTCCCCGAAACCGACCCCAGAGTCCCTATAATGACTCTGCAGCACCCGGCGGAGGATATCAACCTGCATGATGAGTTTTTAAGGCACCACGTTTTGACCGAAGCAGGGGAGGATTTCATGGAATTGGGTAAAAACTGCGTCAGGCTGAGGGTCCCTGCCCGCACCGAAAATATCCAGGACATAATATCAGAAATCGAAGGCTGCCTGTAAGCTGTCTTTTTTCAAAAAAAGCTATTGACAGAGCTATTAAGTGTAACTATAATTAGTAACTAATACTAAATTAGAATATAATAAAATATTTAAGTATAAATAAAAAATTGTAACCATTACAATTTTTTTTAGTTTAAAAGGGAGGCGGACTGAATATGAAGACGGAAAAATGCATGGAGATAGTAAGACAGGATGATGATGTACTCTCTCCCTCATCCCGGATGCCCTATTTTCCGCTGGTCATCAGGAAGGGCCGTGGGGCGGTCCTGGAGGATATGGACGGCAATGAGTATATAGACCTTTTGTCCAGCGCCGGAGCCCTCAATACCGGTCATTCCCATCCCAGAGTAGTTGATGCCATCATCCGCCAGGTACAGGATTTCATACATTACACACCTGTTTATACTTATCATGAACCGCTTGTAAAACTGGCAAACAGACTTACTGATATTTCACCGGGAAATTTCAGGAAAAGGGTTGCCTTCGGCCTTTCGGGCTCGGATGCCAACGATGGAATGATAAAGCTTGCCAGGGCCTATACCGGAAGAAGCAAAATCATATCATTCATTCAATCATACCATGGTTCCACCTATGGTGCCATTTCTCTTTCGGCGTTAAGCCTTAACATGCGAAGAAAAATAGGTCCCCTGCTTCCGGATATTCATCATATACCATACCCTGACTGTTACAGGTGTATTTTCGGTAAAAAGACGGAAAGCTGCAGCCTGGAATGCCTGAAACAACTCGAGACTGCCTTTGAGCATTATATTCCCGCTGAGGAAGTGGCGGCGGTGATAATGGAGCCCATCGCCGGTGACGCGGGGCTGGTGGTTCCGCCACAGCGCTATATGAAAAGGCTGTATGAGATATGCAAAGCTAACGGCATACTGTTTGTCAGTGAAGAGGTACAGCAGGGTTTCGGCCGCACCGGCCGGTGGTTTGGCATAGAGCACTTCGACATAGTGCCGGATGCGCTGGTAATGGGCAAATCCATTGCTTCGGGGATGCCCTTGAGCGCAATAGTTGCCAGGGAGGAAATAATGCAGGCATGGCAGGCCCCGGCCCATGTTTTCACCACCGCAGGCAGTCCGGTCTCCTGTGTTGCAGCCCTTGCAACCATAGAGGTTATAAACGAGGAAAAACTGCTGGAGCATACCCTAAAGTTGGGCAAACATGCTGTCGGGAGGTTTGAAAGGTTAAAGGGAAAATATCAGCTGATAGGTGATGTGCGGGGTCTGGGCCTGTCGATAGGAGTAGACCTGGTGAAGGACAGAGAAACCAGGGAGAAAGCCGGGGAAGCCGCTGCGAAAATCTGTTACCGATGCTGGGAAAAGGGCATTGTGCTCACCTTTTTTGCAGGCAATGTGCTTAGGGTGCAGCCGCCCCTTGTCATTTCACGGGAGCAGATGGACAAAGCCATAGACATTATTGAGGAGTCCATTAATGAGTATATCGCCGGAGACATTCCGGATGAAGTGCTTGAAACAGCCAAGGGCTGGTAGTTGAAACAATAAATCCTAAAGGGGGTATGCCATGATATTGAGCACTGATACCTGCAGCAGAAAAGAATCTTAACAGGGAGGAATACTAATGTCAAATACAGGAAACAACAAAGGCAAGGGAAGTTTCTTTGAAGGCGCCTTCGGAAGATATGTCCTTCCCGGAATCATACTGCAGTCGGTTCTTATAGGCGGAGGATACGCGACCGGTCGTGAAATAGTTGAATTCGGTGCGAAATTCGGTGCCCTCGGCTGGCTTGGCGGGGTAGGTATATTTATAGGTTTTACTATAATGAGCGTTCTTACCTTTGAGATTGCCAGAATCTATAAGGTGTACGATTACAAATCAATCGTCCAGCAGTTTGCAGGAAAGGCATGGATTTTGTATGATGTAGTTTATATGCTGCTTGCAATAATCATAATTGCGGTTATGGCGTCGGCAACCGGCGAGATAGTAGAGAGTACCCTGGGAATACCGTACTGGGTCGGCGTAATCGGAGTTATTGTAATAGTAGGCATTCTAAACTTCTACGGCAGCTGGCTTATTGAAAGGTTTGAGACATATGGTACTATTGCCCTTTATATTGGTTATATTATTTTTGGTGCAATTGTAATCTCCGCAACCTGGGGCCATGCCAGGGAGGTATTTGCCACAGGGGATACCAGCTTTGTGGGATCGGCCAATGTAGGTACTGTCCTCTGGACGGGGGTTGTATACGTTGGATACAACCTTGCCGTATATCCCGCTTCCTTCTTTACCCTCAAAAGACAGACATCGAGAAAAGAAACTGTATGGGCGGGAATTATATCCGGTTTGCTTATGACCCTTCCGTGGTTTTTGACATATTTTGCGGTAATGGGCTTCTATCCGTCTGAAGAAGTACTTGGAGCTTCGGTTCCCTGGCTTGTTATGATGCAGGATATAGCCGGCCCCGGAGTTATTATGCTGTTCGGCGTGGTAGTGGGCTGGACGCTTATAGAGACATCCACCGGTATAATCCACGGCCTTATTGGAAGAATAAACGCAGGCCTTGTGGAAGCCGGCAAGCAGGCCTTTACACCGAAACAGAATGCTGCTGTTACGGTTGGAGTGCTTGTAGCGGCCACAATAATGGCGAGGATAGGAATAATCGACCTGATAGCCAAGGGATATACCATGATGGCTTACGGTATGATAGCGGTATATGCACTGCCCCTTGCTACAATAGGGCTTTACAAAGTGTTAAAACACAACGGCTAATTGAATTAAAGGACAAGAGGACTGTTGTTGTGCCTGCCACAAGTACAATGACAGTCCTTTTGGTTTTCGGTTTTAATTATTTAGTTGTTTTTTTGCAAAATATGTTATAATAATAATACAAATATTTTGTATTTGTTACTCAAAAATTTTAATAATAATAAGGAGGAGGATGAAGGTTCCTGGTATAAGCTTAATGGCCTTTGTGGTACCCGTGCCGATGTCCCCGGACACTTTGCCGAGGGGGGACACTTCTGGAGGTTAACTGAATAACTATTAAACAATATAACATGAGGGGGAGAGAAGATGAGCAAATTGGTAAATATCGATTGGAAAGCACTTGGTTTTAAATACACAAAAACAGATTTCCGTTATATTTCAACATGGAAGGATGGAAAATGGGATGAGGGCAAGC
>CAZGUG010000085.1:0-5092 GCA_964529035.1 uncultured Clostridium sp. | reverse complement strand
CTTATTATCATTCACCAAATACTGTTATACACGAATATTCGAATAGTAATCAAAAGAACCGTCCCTTTGATTGCTTTATTCGACGGTGACGCTTTTGGCGAGGTTCCGGGGCTTGTCGACGTCGCAGCCCCTTGCCACAGCTATATAGTAAGCAAAGAGCTGCAGCGGTATCACCGTCAGCACCGGGGTCAGAAGATCCAGGGTATCCGGGATGTATATCACGCGGTCGGCCACCTTTTCTACCTCCCTGTTGCCCTCCTTGGCCAGGGCTATCACGTGGGCACCCCTTGCCTTTACCTCCTTCATATTGCTTACCGACTTTTCGAACAGTCTGTCCTGGGTGGCAAGGGCAAACACCAGTGTCCCGTCTTCGACAAGGGCTATGGTACCGTGCTTTAGCTCCCCGGCGGCGTATGCCTCGGAAAATACATAGGATATTTCCTTAAGCTTTAACGACCCTTCCATGGCTACGGCGTGGTCCAGCGACCGGCCTATGAAAAACACGTTGCCCACGTCCTTGTATTCCTCGGATAGGGCCTTTATGTCCTCTGCCCTTTCCAGCACCTGCTGCGCCTGTTCCGGGAGCCTGTAAATGGCTTCCCTCATACTACTGTAAAGCCCACCGTCTATTTCGCCCTTTATGCTGGCCAGTTTCAGGGCTATAAGCGACATGGCCAGAAGCTGTGTCGTATAGGCCTTTGTGGAAGCCACCGCAATCTCGGGCCCCGCCCAGGTGTACAGCAGGTCGTCGGCTTCCCTGGATACGGTACTACCCACCACGTTTGTTACCGCGATAATCCGGGCTCCTTTTCGCTTGGCTTCCCTCATGGCTGCAAGGGTGTCGGCGGTTTCGCCCGACTGGCTGATTACTATCACTAGGCTGTTTTCATCCAGTATCGGGTCCCTGTAGCGAAACTCAGAAGCTATATCCGTCTCGACGGGAATTCTCGCCAGTCTTTCTATCAGGTGTTTCCCCACAACCCCCGCATGGAACGCGGTACCGCAGGCCACGACGTTTATTTTGTCCACCCTGTCAAGGTCTTCCCTGCTGATCCTTATCATGTCAAGTATTATGTCGTCGTTTTCGGATATTAGCCGGGACTTAAGGGTCTGTTTCAGGGCCGCCGGCTGCTCGAACATTTCCTTTAGCATGAAATGGGGATAGCCCCCCTTTTCGGCGGCGGCCACGTCCCAGGTGACCCTAAATACTTCCTTTTGCACCGGTGTTCCCCTATGGTCCAGTATTTTTGTGCCCTCTTTGCTTAAAACGGCTATCTCCATATCGTTTAGTAGGTAAATTTCCTTTGTATGGTTTAGTATTGCGGGAATATCCGATGCTATAAAGTTTTCACCCTTGCCAAGACCGACTATTAGCGGGCTGTCCTTCCTCACCGCCACCAGTTTATCCGGCTCGGCAGAGCTGACAACCCCCAGCGCGAAGGACCCCTCTAATCTTTTCATGCACTCTATAACCGCCTTAACCAAATCCCCCTTATAGAAATGGTCTATTAGGTGGGCCACCACTTCGGTATCGGTCTCCGACCGGAACTCGTACCCTTTATCGTACAACCATTCCTTAAGCGACATGAAGTTCTCGATTATACCGTTGTGTACAATGGCTATGTCTCCACCGGAGCTTGTCTGGGGATGGGAATTAACATCCGAGGGCTCACCGTGGGTAGCCCAACGGGTATGCCCGATGCCCAAATTGCCCAGGATGGGGTTTTCCTTAAGCCGGCCCTCCAGCACCGCCAGCCTTCCCTTGTACTTTTTTACCTGAACCCTGCCTTCGTTGTATACGGCCACCCCAGCCGAATCGTAACCCCTGTATTCAAGCCTCCTTAAGCCTTCAATCAGGATGGGTATCGCATCTTTGCTGCCTATATATCCAACTATTCCACACATAGTGTTGTATTCTCCTTTAGGGATTTATTGTTTGCTGCCCGGCCTTTTCTGTCCCACCGGTCGCCCGGTGGATTTGTTAGGCCTTTACGGTAGCAGCATACCGCGGGGCAATCCGCCGAAAACTTCGATAAGCCCCGAACCTCGTCAACTCCCCGCAGAGAGTTCTGGCGCTTGTATTTTTCAAGACTCGCTATCACCTCCCCTATTTCGGATAACATTATCTGCCTCATCACCCCCTTTACAAAATGGACAAATGGGACAAAGAACCGTCCCTTATCCCGTCCCTCGTCCCATACAGTATCCGATTTTATTATTCGCTATTCAGCTTTATTGTAAATGCAACAAGTGTAATCAAAAGAACCGTCCCCATGATTGCATGATTGCTAGTCGGATACGCTTTTGACCAGGCTTCGCGGTTTGTCAACGTTTCGGCCCCGGGCCACCGCCATGTAATAGGCGAAAAACTGCAGCGGTATTACCGCCAGTGCCGATGTGAATTCATCAAAGGTGTCGGGGATATATATTACCCTGTCTGCCAATTTGCCTACTTCCCGGTCGCCCTCCTTGGCCAGGGCCACCACGCAGGCTCCCCTGTCCTTTACCTCCCTTAGGTTGGCAAGGGTCGTATCGAAAAGGGCGTCCTGGGTTGCAAGGAAGAATATCAAAAGCCCCTCTTCCACCAGGGCAATAGGCCCATGCCTGAACTCGCCCGCCGGGTAAGCGGCCGAATGAATATAACATGTCTCCTTGAGCTTAAGCGACCCCTCAAGGGCCAGTGGGTAGTCAGGCCCCCTGCCCAGGTATACAATCTTTTCAATATCCTTGTGCTGCCCGGCCAGTTTTTTCATTTCCCCTGAACAGCCCAGCATTTTTTGCGCCTGCTCCGGAAGCGCGTTTAACGCTTCCTTCATCTGCCGGTATACTTCCCGGCCTATACCGCCCTTTATATGGGCCAGTTTCAATGCTATTAGGTAAATGGCGGTTAGCTGTGACGTGTAGGCCTTTGTGGAAGCCACCGAAATTTCAGGGCCTGCGCAGGTATATAGGGAATAATCCGCTTCCTTTGGTATTGTGCTGCCCGCCACGTTTGATATGGCAATAACGTGGGCCCCCTTTTCCTTTGCCTTCCTCATTGCATCCAATGTATCGGCGGTTTCCCCCGACTGGCTTATTACTATAACAAGGCTTTTTTTGTCCACCGCCGGGTTCCTGTACCGGAACTCGGAGGCTATCTCCACCTCTACCGGTATCCCGGCTAAACTCTCAACAAGGTATTTACCGGCTAATCCCGCATGATAGGATGTGCCGCAGGCAACTATAACCATCCTGTGCACTCCGTCCAGCTCGTCCTGGGTCAGCCTTATACCATCAAGGACTATGTCCTCGCTTCCCGGTATCAGTCTTCCCTTCAGGGTTTGCTTTATTACCTCCGGCTGCTCATGTATCTCCTTAAGCATATAATGGGGATAGCCATTTTTTTCTATTCCACACATAGTGTTGTATTCTCCTTTAGGGATTTATTGTTGACTGCCCGGCCCCTTTTGTCCCACCGGTCACCCTGTGGATTTGTAGAGCCTTTATGGTAGCAGCGTACCACGGAACCATCCGCCGAAAACTTCGATAGGTTCCAGACCTCGTCAACTCCATCAAAACAAGAGTTCTGGCGCTTTATGCACTGAGATACCCTCCGTCCATCACCCCCTTTACACAGCTAACAAACGGGACAAAGAACCGTGCCCTGTCCCTGATAAGCCGTTCCCGGCTGCTTAAGCCAAACGGCTTTCAATGAGTTTTGCAAGGTTTTCAGCATACTGCCTAAGCTGACCGGTGTCCTGACCCTCCAGCATAATCCTTACAAGGGGCTCGGTTCCCGAAGGTCTTATAAGCACTCTGCCGTTTCCCTCCAGCTCACTCTTTATTCTTTCTATTTCGGCAGCGATAACCTTGTCTTCACGGTAGGCTTCCTTTTTGGAATTTTCCACCCTTGCATTGACCAAAACCTGCGGATATTTCTGCATGGTGCTGCACAGGTCGGCAAGGCTTCTGTCAAAAAACCTTATGCTCTCAAGCAGCTGGAGCGCCGTCAACAGCCCGTCGCCGGTGGTATTTAGTTCCAGGAATATTATGTGGCCCGACTGTTCTCCGCCTAGGCCGTATCCCTTTTCCATCATCCTCTGCAGTACGTACCTGTCTCCAACCCTGGTCTCTTCCACCCGGCAGCCTATTTGTTCCATCGCGCGGTGCAGGCCGAGATTGCTCATAACTGTGGCAGCCACGGCATTCCCCGCAAGCCTTCCCTGCTCCTTCAGCCTGCGTCCGCAGACTGCCATTATATAATCCCCGTCAACTATTTCGCCGCTGCCGTCAACCGCTATTACCCGGTCGGCATCACCGTCGAAGGCAAAACCCAGGTCAAGGCCTTTTTTTTTCACAAAGGAAGCCAGCCCGTCGGGATGTGTAGACCCGCAGTCAACGTTGATGTTCAACCCGTCGGGTCTGTCGTTGATTGTTTTTACCTCTGCCCCCAACTCCTGCAGTACCATGGGGGCAGCTTTGAATGCAGCTCCGTTGGCACAGTCAACCCCCACTTTTATCCCTTCAAAACTACCTGATACCGTGCTTTTCAGATATTCGGAATAATACCTTATGCCCTCTGCCTCGTATATTCTGCGTCCTAAATCCCGGCCGGTGCGGGCAGCCGAATTTGTGCCGTCAAGTACTATCCGTTCTATTGCTTCTTCCAGGTTATCCTCCAACTTGTAGCCGTAACGATCGAAAAATTTAATGCCGTTGTACTGGGCCGGGTTATGGGAAGCGGATATTACTATTCCCCCGTCGGCATCAAGACGTCTTATCAAATAGGCAACGGCTGGTGTCGGTGCCACGCCCACCAGCACCGCATCACTGCCGGCTGAACACAGCCCTGCAACCGTTGCGCTTTCAAGCATGTCCGAAGAAAGGCGTGTGTCGGTCCCCACGACAAATCTCGGCCTGCCTGTCTCCCTGCCCAAAACTTCTGCGCCCGCCCCGGCCAATTTAAAGGCAAGGTCGCAGGTTAATTCCTCGTTCGCTATTCCCCTGACACCGTCGGTGCCGAATAGTCTGCCCATGTCGGTCCCTCCATTAAGGTAAACAGATTAATTTAATACGTTTAAATATTATCATACCAAATACCGCTTTTCAATTG
>CAZGUG010000084.1:0-5098 GCA_964529035.1 uncultured Clostridium sp. | reverse complement strand
CGGCGCTCCCTGGGCATATATTCGCAGGCCTTTAAATAAAATTCCGTCCTGATAAACAATGCTGAAATTTCGGTACTGCTGTGCCAAACCTTTGTCTATAACAAAGCTGAACCCTTTCGTATTGGTTACCAGGTCGGTCTCGGTTGGCTCATCCAGAGCCATCGCAAAGGTCGGACCTCCTCAGCCAACTCCTGCTACTTGTATGCGCAGGGAATTGTTTTCTGCACCTTTGGCTTTTAATATTTTGTCAAGTTCTTTTTTTGCCCTATCCTGTATGTTAATTTGCACAAGCATCCCTCCCTACAGCGTATATACCTACCCCCGGTATAAGGGGGGCAATTACAGTATAACAAACGAAACAATAAAAGTCAATACTTAATATGGTTTTATTTATGCAATATAATGCGTGTATATACCCGGCCTATATTTAGGACAGGAAAAGCGGGATTACTGCAAACAAAGGGTTTGCACCGCCCGCGATCGGAAAATAATTCTCCTTTGGAACATATTCTCGGGTTTATTTCGAAAATAAATTGTAGTATAATTAAGTGTGTTATGTGAAACAATATATTTTTTTGTTTATTTTACTCCGCGAAGGTCTTAAGTCTTGGACGGGGGAAGGTTAGCTGGGCGAAAAACAGACATTCTTACATGTCAAAGGAGTGAAAAAAATGCAAATGAAACTGTTAACATTTAAAGGAGGTGTACATCCTCCTCACAATAAACACAAAACCGAAGGCCTGTCTTTAAAGAGGGCCAAGGCTCCGGACCTGGTAATAATACCGCTTCAGCAGCATATAGGAGCACCGTGCGAAGCGACTGTCAAGGCCGGCGATGAGGTGAAGCTGGGCCAGAAGATAGGCGAACCAAAGGGTTTTGTTGGAGCGCCGGTGCATTCCAGCGTGTCGGGTAAGGTTAAGGCAATTGAAAAGAGACCTCATCCGGGAGGAGGAATGGTGTTATCGGTGGTGATAGAATCCGATGGCCTTGATACCGTGGACGGAAATGTCAAACCCCAGGGAAATATTGATGACCTGACGGCCGATCGGATAAAAAACATAATGCGGGAGGCAGGTCTGGTGGGAATGGGAGGTGCGGCATTTCCGACACAGGTTAAATTCTCGCCACCGCCCGACAAAAAAATAGATACGGTTATATTAAACGGAGCCGAATGTGAACCATACCTGACCTCCGACCACAGGCTGATGCTTGAAAGGCCAAATGATGTGGTTAACGGTCTAAAAGCGATGATGAAATCCGTTAATGTAGGCAGGGGCTATATTGCGATAGAGAATAATAAACCGGATGCCATTAAATCGGTGGCAGAGGCTGCTGAGGATGAGCAAAATATACAGGTGATTGCCCTTAAGACCAAATACCCGCAGGGTGCCGAAAAACAGCTGATAAAGGCCTGTACCGGCAGGGAAGTACCTTCGGGAGGACTGCCGATGGACAGCGGTGTTATTGTAAACAACGTGGGTACCGCCGCAGCGCTGGCCTGTGCCATAGGCACAGGCATGCCGCTGGTGGAGAGGATAGTAACCATAACAGGAAGCGGAATAAAACATCCCCAGAACCTGGTTGTCAGGATAGGAACGCCCTTTTCGGATGTAATAGAGCAGTGCGGAGGCCTGGAGGATAATATCGGAAAGATTATTCAGGGAGGTCCGATGATGGGTATAGCCCAGTATACGGTAGAGGTGCCGGTTATCAAAGGAACTTCCGGAATACTGATACTGAAAGAACAAGACCTTGGGCTTTCACCCGAACTGCCCTGTATAAAATGTGCCAAATGCGTGGACGCGTGTCCGATAGGCCTTATACCTACGAAACTGGAAGGTTTCGCACAGAAGGGCATGATGCAGGAAGCGGAGGAATACAACGCGGTTGATTGTATAGAATGCGGAAGCTGCTCCTTTGTATGTCCTGCCAAGAGGCCGCTGGTGGAAAGGATCCGGCTTATTAAGGCCGATATTATAGCAGAAAAACGGAAAGCAAAACAAGCCTGATAGATTGGAGGGAAAAGCTTTGGAATATGGAAACCTTGTAGTTAGTTCATCACCTCACATCAGGTCGGAAGAAACGGTACAAAGAATAATGCTTGATGTGATAATAGCGCTGCTGCCTGCGACTGCCGCCTCGGTGTACTTTTTTGGAATGAGGGCGCTGGCGATAACTCTTGTAAGCGTCGCCGCTGCAGTGGCAGCCGAAGCGGCCATACAAAAGATAAGAAACAAACCCGTTACCATAAACGATGGGAGCGCAGTAATTACGGGGCTTTTACTGGCACTAACCCTTTCCCCGGCGATGCCGCTGTGGATGGTGGTGGTGGGTGCCGTGGTAGCCATAGGAATCGGAAAACAGGTGTACGGGGGACTGGGAAGCAATCCCTTCAACCCTGCCCTTGTTGGCAGAGCATTTTTGGTTGTTACTTTCCCGGTTCACATGACAACATGGATAGACCCAATAGACGGGGTTACATCGGCAACTCCGCTGGGCCTTCTTAAGATGGAAGGCACCGCAACGGGTTATACCGAACTTTTTATAGGAAATGTGGGAGGCTCGCTGGGAGAAACTTCGGCTCTCCTGCTGATTTTAGGCGGTCTGTACCTTCTGTACAGGGGAATAATAGACTGGAGAATACCCGCCTTTTATCTTGGAACTGTGGCCGTTATGACGGCTGTGCTTGGACAGGACCCGGTATTCCACCTGCTGGCGGGCGGCCTGTTGCTGGGGGCATTTTTCATGGCAACCGATATGGTTACCACCCCTGTTACCAGAACGGGTAAAATAATATTCGGCATTGGAGCCGGTATACTGGTGGTACTGATAAGACTCTACGGAGGGTATCCCGAGGGAGTGCTCTTTTCAATACTCCTTATGAATACCTTTACACCAATTATAGATAAATACACCCGGCCTAAAATCTATGGGGAGGTGAAGCGGTAATGAAGAATCCGATAGCAAGGCTTATCATTGTGCTTGCACTAATTTCAATTGGTTCGGGACTCTTTCTCGCCCTCACCTACACCTATACAATACCCCATATAGAAGCAAATGCGGCCCGGGACCAGGAAATCGCCATACTGGAAACACTTCCCGGCGCTGTCGATTACCAGGAACTCGAGCAAACCGATATGCCTATATATGTGGGACTTGACAGCGGCGGTGGTATTGTGGGATTTTCTTATGTGATAGAAGGAGGAGGCTTCCAGGGCATAATCAGGATGATGGTGGGAGTAAACCCGCATGAAGAAAAAATAACAGGGGTGAAAGTATTAAGCCATTCAGAGACCCCCGGCCTGGGAGCACGGATTACTGAACCGGCATTTCTGGAACAGTTTGCACAAAAATCAATAAACGATGATTTTGAAGTGAAAGAAGATGTGGACGGTGTAACCGGCGCGACCGTTTCTTCAAAGTCGGTGTCGGAAATATTGAAACAGAGCCTGCCGCAGGCATTGGAACAGTATAGGATGTCGGGAGGTGGAAAATAATGAAAACGGGTTATGAATTCTTTAAGGGTCTTTGGGATGAGAATCCCATTTTCAGACTGCTTCTGGGAATGTGTCCCACGCTGGCGGTAACAAATGCTGCCATGAACGGTCTGTCAATGGGTCTTGCCACTACCTTTGTTCTGCTTGGTTCGAATATTATGGTGGCAGCGCTTAAAAATGTGATTCCCGATAAGGTAAGAATACCTTCCTATATTATAATCATTGCGACCTTTGTTACCATTGCCGACCTGGGTTTGGCGGCATTTTTCCCGGATATTTACAAGGTCCTGGGACTGTTTATACCCCTTATAGTGGTTAACTGTATTATACTCGCCAGGGCAGAAGCATTCGCATCCAAGAACACCATTGGAACGTCACTGCTGGATGCACTGGGAATGGGCTTCGGGTTCACCTGGGCCCTGACGCTTTTAGGATCAATCAGGGAGATAATGGGAATGGGCTCTATTTTTGGAATGCAGATTTTCGGTGAAGGATTTGTTTCGTGGATAATATTCATACTGCCCCCGGGAGCTTTCCTCACATTAGGTCTGCTTCTGGGTCTGTTCAATGCAATGCTTAACAAGAAGAAGACGCAGTGCGGTTAATGAGTGATGGGAAAGGAGGAATAAATTAATGGAACTATTACTGCTGTTCATCAGCACGGTATTGATAAACAACTTTGTCCTTTCAAGGTTCCTCGGTATCTGCCCCTTTTTGGGAGTTTCAAAGAAACTTGAAGTGGCCTTCAGTATGGGCCTGGCGGCTACCTTTGTTATGACCCTGTCCGCGATAGCTACCTGGCTTATACAGCACTATATACTGATACCCTTTGGAATGGAGAGATTTCTGCAGTATGTTGCCTTTATACTGGTAATAGCATCACTGGTACAGTTTGTGGAAATGTTTCTTAAGAAAACCAGTCCTGCGCTGTACCAGAGCCTGGGTATATTCCTGCCGCTTATTACGACAAACTGTGCGATACTGGGACTTGCACTTTTATCCGCATTAAACGGGTATGGGCTTGTTACCAGCACTGTTTTCGGATTTGGAGCCGGGGTTGGTTTTACGATGGCCATATCGGCGATGGCAGGGCTCAGGGAAAGCATGGAATTTGGGGACGTGCCCGAACCCTTCAAGGGCGTGCCGATTACATTGATTACCGCAGCCATAATGTCAATGGCTTTCATGGGTTTTTCCGGTCTTATAGCTATGTAGGATTAACCGGGGACATTCCTCGACGGCGGAGGCATACCTCATAGAGAGGTGTGTCCCCTGATCTTATTAAAAGCGGTGTGTCCCCATACCTTAATAGGAGGTGAAAAGATGAATAATACAATATTGGTTGCCGTCATAAGCATGGGCGCCATAGGAATATTTTTTGCAGGCTTTCTTGCCTTTGCATCCAAGAAGTTTGCCGTTGAGGAAGACCCCCGTATAGAAGCCATACAAAAGGTACTTCCCGGTGCAAACTGCGGCGGCTGCGGTTATGCAGGGTGTTCCAACTTTGCTGCCGCGCTGGTTGCCGGTGAGGTTGAGTTTAACGGCTGTCCCGCGGGAGGCAGCGAGGTAAGCTGCAAGATAGCAGAGATTATGGGGATTGA
>CAZGUG010000083.1:2067-5404 GCA_964529035.1 uncultured Clostridium sp. | reverse complement strand
ATTGCCCGATATTGGTATTGACAAAGCCCGGCGGCCGTTGTATAATCAACACATTATTGCATTACTACGCTAACGATTTAGCGAGTTAAAGTAATGAAGGAGGGTCATGTATGGGGGAGTACAAATTGCAGGTACCGGAAGGGCTGGGAGATATACTAACCGATGAATGTGCGGCCAAAAGGGCGGTAGAATCGGCAATAAGGGACGTGTTTCTCGGTTACGGTTTAAAAGAGGTAAGCACACCTACCTTTGAATACCTGGATGTGTTTTGTACCGGTCAAAACGTATTGGAGCAGGAGGAAATGTTTAAACTGACGGATTCAAAGGGAAGGATACTGGTGATACGGCCCGACGTTACAATTCCTATTGCCAGAATGACTGCCACCAATATGAAGGACCAGCCAAAACCCTTGAAACTTTTCTACATATCCGACGTGTTCAGGGAAATAAGGTCCCCGGGTCAAAGGGAGTTCACCCAGGGCGGAGCGGAAATCATAGGTGATGCGGGAGCTGAAGCCGACGGTGAATGTATTTCAATGGCGGTGCAGGCGCTTAAAACGGCAGGAATTGAAGATTTTATAATAGACATAGGCCAGGTGGAGTTCTTTGAAAGTATCATTGACCAGATTAATATACCGGGTGCCGACAAGAACAGGATACGCCATTTCATAAAACATAAAAATCTGGTGGCCATAGAGGAATTTCTTGACCGGAAAAATGTTAACGGCAGACTTAAGGACCTGTTACTGTCGGTTCCGGTCCTATACGGCGAAGTGGGAAAGGTGTTGAAACAAGCAAGGGAGTTTCCGCTAGACGAGGGTGCGCTAAGGGCCTTGGATGATATAGAAAAGGTATACCGGATAACGGGTGAATACGGGTATGACAAATACGTATCCGTAGACCTTGGTATGGTTAAGGAACTGCCGTATTATACCGGAATAATATTCAAGGGTTTTACAAGGGACCTTGGATTTATCATATGTAGCGGCGGCAGGTACGATCGTTTGCAGCTGGAATTCGGTGAAGGTGCACCGGCCACGGGGTTTGCCATCAACGTGAACAGGGTGGTGCAGGCACTTTATAAACAGAACCGGCAGCAGACGGATGAGAAGAAGAGGTATATCCTGAAGTGCGGCGGGGCGGACAGGAAAAAAGCGATAAATACTGCTCAGAAGCTAAGGGCGGCCGGACTGTATATTGAGCTTTGTGTTACATCATCGGGTATCGAAGAAATGAAGGACTACGCAGTAAAACAAGGAGTCAATAATATCGTTACGCTTGGTGAAGGAAGCAGGCTTAAGGTTACGGATGTACGAACCGGAAAACATATAATAACAAGCATACCCGGTATTGTTGCCGGTATTTCATGCGACCGCAGCGAGTGCGTTTTAGGCTGGCATTAGGAGGATAAGTCATGGACAGATATCTAAAAATAGCCCTTGCAAAGGGCAGGATAGCATTGCAGGCCTTCGGGCTTTTTGAAAGCATTGGTATAGACTGCAGCTCCATGAGGGAAGAGACAAGAAAGCTTATTTTACGGGACCCGGCCAGCATGGTGGAGTTTATACTTGTAAAACCCAGGGATGTGGCCAAATACGTGGAACAGGGCGCCGTAGACATGGGAATTGTGGGCAAGGACACACTGCTTGAGCAGCAGCCCGACCTGTATGAAGTGTTGGATCTGGGGATAGGTAAGTGCAGGATGGTGGTGGCCGGCAAAAGGGAATCCCGGGAGCATTTAGACAGGGCGGTCAAGGTTGTGGCCACAAAATATCCGGTAACGGCACAGAGATATTTCAGCGGTATAAGGCAGAGCATCCGGGTGGTGGAACTGGACGGGTCGGTGGAACTGGCACCGATTGTGGGCCTGTCCCATTTGATTGTGGACCTGGTGGAAACCGGTCGTACGCTTAAAGAAAACGGTCTTGTAATACTGGATGAAATATGTCCTGTAAGCGCCCGGCTGGTGGTTAACAAGGTGAGCCTCAAGATGGAAAATGAAAGAATAACCCGTGTTATAAAGGCGCTGAGGCAGACACTGGGAAGGGCTGTGTAAGATATGAGAATAATACGTATCGACAGTAACAATTATGAGGCTCTCAGTGAACTAATCAAAAAAAGAACCCGCGTAATTTCCGGGAACACTCTTGAAAGGGTACGGCAAATCATAGACCAGGTGCGCAGTGACGGGGACAGGGCGGTGATCGAGTTTACAGACCTGTATGACGGTATAAGGCTTACAGCCGACCAGCTGAGGGTGACAGATGCGCAGTTAAGTGAAGCCTACAAAGAGGTGGATGGTGATTTTTTAAGGGCCCTGCGAAAAGCACTGGACAATATTTACAAGTTCCACACCATGCAGAAGGAAAGATCTTGGTTTGACAGAAATGACGGGATGGTGTTGGGCCAGATGCTAAACCCCGTTGACAGTGCAGGCGTATATGTTCCGGGGGGGACGGCCTGCTACCCGTCATCTGTTTTGATGAATACAGTTCCGGCAAAGGTGGCGGGGGTAAAAAAAATAGTAATGGTCACACCTCCCGGTAATGAAGGTATAAAGGCCGAGATATTGGTTGCGGCAGCGGAAGCCGGCGTCAGTGAAATATACGGGGTAGGGGGTGCCCAGGCAGTCGCCGCCCTTGCTTATGGTACAGAAAGCATACCGGCGGTTGACAAGATAGTGGGTCCGGGCAATGTGTATGTAGCCATGGCCAAAAGGCTGGTTTTCGGGGATGTTGGCGTTGACATGATAGCCGGTCCCAGCGAAGTGCTTGTAATAGCGGACAGGTATGCCAATCCTGTCTTTGCTGCCGCCGACATGCTGTCCCAGGCGGAGCACGACGAAATGGCATGCTCCATCCTTGTAACCGACAGTGAAGAATTGATGAAAAAGGTGGAATACGAGATAGAAAAGCAGCTTGAAAGGCTGCCCAGGAAAGAAACAGCACGCCGGTCGATTGAAGATTACGGGGCTTTGATACTGGTAAAGAATACCAGGGAAGCGTGCGCCGTGGCAAACATCATTGCCCCTGAACACCTTGAACTGATGGTAAGGGAGCCAATCGGGCTTTTGGGCGGCATACGTCATGCGGGAGCGGTTTTTATCGGGGACTATTCCCCCGAACCACTCGGGGATTATCTTGCCGGACCAAACCATGTACTTCCCACCGGCGGCACAGCGAGGTTTTCCTCACCCCTTGGGGTGGAACATTTCATGAAGAAGACAAATTTGATATACTATTCTTATGCCGCGCTAAATGACGCGGCAGAAGACATAACTAAACTGGCCGAAGTGGAAGGGCTGTCAGCCCACGGCTCGGCAATACATGTGAGGTGC
>CAZGUG010000083.1:0-1967 GCA_964529035.1 uncultured Clostridium sp. | reverse complement strand
TAAGCTAAACCTCATAGAAGGAATTACCGTATTCCCCAGCCAGACAAATTTTGTCCTGATAAGGATGGAAAAGGCCCAAAGCGTGTGGGACAGCCTGTTTGAAAAGGGCATACTTACAAGGAAATTCCCGGGAGAATTCCTTAAGGATTATATCAGGGTTACCGTATGTCCTCCCGGGCAGAACGACATATTTATCGAAGAACTCAAAAAATCCCTTGAGGAGGTGTGCCGGTGAGAAGGGCACAGGTAGAAAGAAAAACCAGGGAAACCGAGATACAGGTACAATTTAACCTTGACGGGAGCGGAAAGGCGGATGTTGATACCGGGATAGGTTTTTTTGATCACATGCTGGAACTTTTGTGCATGCATGGTGCTTTTGATATCAAGGTCAGGGCAAAGGGGGATACCGGTGTGGATTTTCACCACCTGGTTGAAGACACCGGTATTGTCCTCGGACAGGCTGTTTTAAAAGCGCTGGGAGATAAAAGCGGTATTAAAAGATACTTCACCGTGTTTACCCCGATGGACGAAAGCCTGTCGATGGTGGTTGTGGACATTAGTGGAAGACCTTACCTGTATTATGACGTGGAGTTCACCGGTGAAAGGGTGGGGCAGTTTGACCTTGAATTAATTGAAGAATTCCTGAGGGCATTTTCGGTGCACGGGGCCCTCACGCTGCATGTCGGCCTGCTTCACGGAAAGAACAATCATCATATAGCAGAAAGCATATTCAAGGGCCTGGGCAGAGCCCTGGACGGGGCCGCTTCTGCAGACAAAAGAATTGAAGGAGTCTTGTCCACAAAGGGTGTACTTTAGGGGGTTAATGATTGATAGCTATAATAGATTATGGTATGGGAAATTTAAGAAGCGTAGAAAAGGCGGCCGCATCCCAGGGACTTGATGTGTTAATCACCGACCGGGCCGAAATTGTTAAGTCCGCCGACGGGGTGATACTGCCCGGTGTCGGGGCGTTCCCGGACGCTATGGACAGCCTGGAGGAAAAGGGCCTTGTAAAGGCAGTACATGAAACCGTGGAAAAAGGGAAACCGCTTTTGGGAGTATGCCTTGGGATGCAGCTTTTATTTGAAAAAAGCTTCGAGGTGGAAAAAAGAGAAGGACTGGGAATACTGCGGGGAGAGATAATAAGGCTTCCCGGCACCCTGAAGGTGCCCCATATGGGATGGAACAGCCTTGATATACTGCGCCGGTGTCCGATACTTGGCGGTATACCCGGTGGAAGCTTTATGTATTTTGTGCACTCGTATTACGCTGCCGGGGCTGAAGAAGGGACAGTATGCGCTGTGTGCGACTATGGAGAGAAAATACCGGCGGTTGTGTCAAAGAATAAAGTGTTTGGGGTGCAGTTTCATCCTGAAAAAAGTGGTGATGAGGGTCTTATAATTTACAGGAACTTCGGGAGGTTGGCTCTATGAATATATATCCTGCCATAGACATAAAGGATGGTAAATGTGTAAGGCTTAAACAGGGGGACATGAACAAAGCGGTAGTTTACGACGACATTCCGGCCCGGATGGCGGTTAAATGGGAAAGGCTGGGCGCGGCCTGCCTTCATGTGGTGGACCTTAACGGGGCGTTCAATGGAAAGCCCCGTAATATAGAAGCGGTTAAGGATATTTTAAAAAGCGTCGATATTCCTGTGCAACTGGGTGGAGGCATAAGGGATAAGGAGACAATAGAGTATTTTCTTGACCTTGGAATTTCCAGGGTAATACTGGGTACCGCCGCCCTTAAGGATGCAGATTTCGTAGAGCGTGCGGTTAAAACATATCCTTTCCGAATAGTGATAGGTATAGACGCCCGCGACGGTTTGGTGGCAGTGGAGGGGTGGCGTGAAACAAGCGGGATGAATGCGCTTGTTTTCGCGAAGCGGATGGAGGATATGGGTGTTAATACGGTTATATTTACCGATATATGGCGGGACGGCATGCTTAAGGGGCCCAATTTTG
>CAZGUG010000082.1:0-5465 GCA_964529035.1 uncultured Clostridium sp. | reverse complement strand
AGGGATTCGGAAGTTTTAATAGCCTGTGACGTGGACAACCCGCTGTGCGGAGACAGGGGTGCCGCAAGGGTTTTCGGGCCGCAGAAGGGTGCCACCCAGCAGATGGTTAAGCTCCTTGACAAAAATTTGCGAAACCTTGCCGATGTAATCATGGAAACCACCGGCAGGGATGTCTGCAGCATTCCGGGTGCAGGTGCTGCAGGCGGCATCGGGGCGGGAATGGCTGCTTTTATGAATGCTTCGCTGGTTACCGGTGTGGATATAATCCTTGAGGCGGTGGGTTTTGAGGAAAGGGTTAAGGACGCCGGCCTTGTGATTACCGGGGAAGGCAGTATGGATTACCAGACACTGCACGGAAAGGCGCCCATTGGAGTGGCAAGGATAGCAAAAAGATATAGAGTACCGGTTGTGGCCATGGCCGGCGGGGTAAAAGGAGATATTTCGCCGCTGTATGAAGAGGGTATATCCGCGGTAGTCAGTATATGCTCCCGGCCAATGTCGCTGCAGCAGGCGATGAGCAAGGCCGGGGATCTTCTTACAGATACCGCCGAAAGGGTTATGAGGCTTATTGATATAAAAATATGATTTTTCAAAATTTTACATATGTGCTTTGTAGGACTGCCGGCACTGTTTTTATTATTATAAGGAATGTTTCCTACAATATATGTTTTAGTTCATATAATTGGCATAATAAAAATCTCCGACTTTCAAAGACTATTAAT
Organism: uncultured Clostridium sp.; assembly: GCA_964529035.1. Taxonomy (GTDB): domain Bacteria; phylum Bacillota; class Clostridia; order Ch29; family Ch29; genus CAZGUG01. Next base: position 4,743 of record CAZGUG010000082.1, on the reverse strand, counting down.
AGATTCTTTTTTGAAGGGAGAATCGATAATATGAAACGAAAAATGATTTATATTCTTTTTGTATCCCTGCTGACAGTATCGCTGGCGGTGGGATGTGCACCACAGCAAAGACCCGCACCCGATACGACACCGGCACCGCAGCAGAGAACCCAGCCGCTGCCTGATACTCCCGAGGGACCCGCCAACAGGGTGCCCAACAGCGATCCTCAGGAAGATGCAAGAAGGGCTGATAACATTGCAAACCGTGTAGACGAACTGGAAGGCGTGGAAGAAGCCACCGTAATAGTCAGCGGAGTTACGGCCTATATCGGGATAGACATGGATGAGGACATGCAGGGCAGAATGACGGATACCCTCAAGCAAAGGGTTATTGATACCGCCCAGACCTCCGACCGGATGCTGACCAGGGTATATGTAACGGCGGATGTTGATGCGGTTCAAAGACTCAGAAACTATGCAAGGGATATTGAAAGAGGAGAGCCTGCAACAGGGCTGATTAGGCAGATAGAAGAGATATTCCGAAGGCCTGCACCTGCAAGGTAAAAGAAAAAGTTGCAATAACTTAAATCAAATAACCGGCGGAAAACATGGTGCTCTGTGTATTTCCGCCCGTTTTTATTTTTTGTTTGATAAATGGAAACCCCGGGATTAGAAATACTGCGAAATAATTTTTAAGGTGTATAATAATATATATAGTATGAACGGCTTTTTTGCTGCCGGAAAAAAGTACAGCCGTGTATTTTCGCCGGGGAGGTAGAACTCATTGACCAATAAACATGCAGACAGTGACATCGAAAGAATCGCTTCGGATATAGAAAGGATTAATTTGAAGTTGGATAAAATCAGGCTCGGGAGTTTTATAGAAAGAATAGATTCAAACAAAAGCTTTATCAGGTACAATTTTTTTATAGGTCTTATAAGAGGTTTCGGTATGGCGGTGGGGTTTACAATACTGGGTGCAATTATCGTTTACATACTGCAGAGAATTGTTTTGTTAAACATTCCGGTACTGGGCGATTTCATAAGTGATATTGTTCGTATAGTTCAGCAGGAACTGAGCACCGGCAGATAAAAAGTCCTCGTTATGAGGACTTTTTTTACATAGCCTTTCCGGGAATTATTGCATCCACTATGCCGAATATAAGAGCTCCAATAATAGCTCCCCAGATAGTCACGTTAAAGCCGGTTACAAAAAACTGTGTAGCGTAGATGATAACCGCGGCTGTTATGAAACCGACGACTCCCTTACCAAAGGGAGAGGCTTCCACACCTATCAGCCTGGTTACAAAGTAGTCCAATACTGCCAGCACAACCGCTCCTATAAGCAGCGACCAAATACCCTCAATCCTGAAGCCGGGTGTCAGAAAGGCGGTTATGCCAAGAACCACCGCTGCAACTACAAGTCTTACCAATATGCCGGCAATATCAATATTTTGTCCCCCTTGACGGGTTTCATCATTTCTTTCCCTTTCTGCCATTGTTCACACTCCTTTTTGAGTATTGTGCATTTTTAGTATGCTTTGTATCAGCGGAAATATTCATAAAGTTTATTATACATATAAAAAATGGCAGAAATAGCTAATTTAAGGATTTGGGCACAACAAGACAGTGGGGCTTCAAAACTTCGATTTCCACGTCGAACACGTTTTTTAAATTTTTTTCGGTAATAACGTCGGAAGCGCTGCCGGTGGATATTATTCTGCCTTCCTTCATAAGCACGATTTGACTGCAGTACCGGCTGGCAAGGTTTATATCGTGCAGCACCGCCACTGCGGTAATGCCAAACTCGTCACACAGCCGACCCACCAGGTTGATTATATCCATTTGAAATTTAATGTCCAGGTGTGAAACCGGCTCATCCATAAGCAGTACTTTAGGCTGCTGTGCAAGGGCCCGAGCAATAAGTACCCTTTGCATCTCGCCGCCGCTTACACTGTTTATCAGCCTGTTTCTCAGGTCCCAGGTCCCGGTAAGCTCCATGGACTCTTGTATTGCTTTCCTATCGGTCCCGGTTTCCCACTGAAAGCGGCCCAAATAGGGCAGCCGACCCATGGATACCACTTCATGACATGTGAAATCAAAGCCTGCGGCAGTATTATGAGGGATGTATCCTATCATTCGTGCCCTTTCCCTGGCGCTAAGGCCGGATACGGATTTGTTGAGGACCCGGATTTTCCCCCACCGGGGTTTTAAGTATCCCGAGATGTTTTTCAGAAGCGTTGTTTTGCCGCATCCGTTGGGCCCCAGCACTGCGGTGAAGCTGCCCTCCGAAAGGGTAAGGTTTATTCCTTTAAGCACCGGTTTTCCGGGATAATCAAAACTCAAACCGCTTACTTTTATCGCGTCCACAGGCCTTCTCCCCCTTTACTTCAACGTTTTGTTGGTCTTTAATATATACAGGAAAAAGGGGCCGCCGAATATGGCAGTAATTATACCTACGGGTATCTCGGCGGGCTGTATCAGGGTGCGGGACAGTGCATCGGCAAACACCAGAAATATTGCGCCCACTACCGCCGAAAAGGGTATCAGTATCCTGTTGTCCGGCCCCACAAACATCCGGGTAATATGGGGCACCATAAGACCCACGAACCCGACAATGCCGCTTACTGCAACGGCGGCGGCGGTTACAAGCGAGCCGCAGGCAAGTATTATTACAAACACCCTGCTGGTTTCCACCCCCAGGTGCTCGGCGGTTTCCCTGCCCATAATGATTGCATTAAGTTCCTTGGAGTACATATACATAAGCAGTGTCCCGGCCAGTATGGGGGGAAGCGAAACTAAGACTTCATTCCATGAAATAAGGCTGAAACCGCCCATCATCCAGAACACTATGCTGGACATCTGCTGATGGCTGATAAGCATTATGAAGGACAGTATTGCCGAGAGAAATGTGCTTACCGCGATACCCGCAAGCAGCAGCGTGGTGCCGCCGGTTCCGGGACCAAGCCTCGACAGCGAAATAACCAGGTATATGGTGGCAAGGGCCGCAGCAAAGGCAATCGCCTGGGTGGCCAGTATCCCCAGTCCCAGGACAATGGAAACGGCCGCGCCCAGGGCAGCCCCGGAGGATATGCCCAGTATATATGGGTCCGCCAGCGGGTTGCCCAAAAGCCCCTGCAAAAAGGCACCGCTTACCGAAAGGCCCATGCCAATAGCCGCTGCCTGTATTATCCTGGGCATTCTTATACCCAGTAGGATGTCCCGGTAAGTGCTGTCGCCGCTGCCCCGGATTATGCCTATTATGTCTCCAAAGGGTATTTTGACGCTTCCCACCACCGACGCGGCTGCAAGCAGTACAACAAGTATTATTATAAGTAATACAAAGGATGCGGATTTTTTCAATACAATTATCGCCTCCGGCAGCCCGTGATACGGCCACAGATTTTAATCCAAATCTTTGAAGGCCTCGGGATGCAAAAATCTTGCTATTTCTTCCAGCCCCTGCACAATCCTGTAGGAGGTGCGGCTTATGATATTGTCGTCGCTTATTACAAAAACCCTGTTGTTCTTAACGGCATCGGTGTCCCTGTAACCCGGCAGGCTGCCCAGCGACTGCATGTCCCCGGCATGGGCGGCGGTGATAATTACCTCCGGGTTCTTAAGGACAAGGTTTTCCATGCTGTACTGAACCCAGCCTTCGCTGTCAGCGGCGACATTTACGCCCCCGCCTAGGGTGATAAGATGGTCTATAAAGGTGCCCCTTCCCGCGGTGAAGTTGCCGTTAAGGTCCACTATGTAAAAAACCCTCTGCCTGGGACAGGCGGATACCCTTTCCTCGATATGGGCCATCCTTTCCTTCATATAAGCTGTCAGGGCATCGGCTTCGGCAGCCTTACCGGTAATTTCGCCTAATATTTGTATGGAACTGTAAATCTCGTCAATGTTCCTTGCTTCAAGCACCAGTACCGGTATACCAAGCCTCTGCAGGGCTTCCATGCTGTTTTTGCCCGAGAGGGTGGAGGCGAATATGATATCCGGTCTCTGGGCGGCTATGGCTTCCATATTGGGGCCCTGGAAATCACCGACCCTTGGGATTTTGGATACCTCTTCCGGAAAGTCGTCAAAATCGGTTACTCCCACTACCCTACCGCCCACGCCCAGTTCAAACAGTATTTCGGTTATGCCGGGGGCAAGGGATACTATTCTTTCGGTGGAATCTTCTATGCTGACCTTTCTTCCCTCAAAATCGGTAATTACAAGGGGAAAGGACTTCCCGCTTTCGACATCCGGCTTGTCCAAACCGTTTTCCAGGGACTGCGGGCGGGCATAATAACACGATGCCAGCACCAATACCGATGCTGTAATAATGACAAAAAGGCACATTCTCTTTAGAATTTTCATCAATTTCTCCCCCTAATCTGGAGTACTAGCAAACTGCGGCGTTGTCCGGTTTTGTTGTGCGGGGAGGGAACCAAAAAAAACCTGCTCCACCGGGCAGGTTCTGCGATATGCACTTTAACCGCACCTTCCCTCCGAAGGCCAAGCACCAAGGTCTCAGGGCAGGTCTCCTGGCTTGCGAATCATCCTTTACCCGCCCTTCCCGTTTCCGGTGGCTTTTCGGGCTTGTCTTCGCTTACAGTAGCGGGGGCTGCAGCGGATTTGCACCGCTTTCCCTTTTATCCCTTCCGGGACCATGAGACACGCTATTTAGTTTATATAAATTCTATCATCAATAAAGCGGGACGTCAATAAAGAAACCCGCGGTAGGGCCTGTTATTAGGCATACGGCAAAAAGCTTGAAAT
>CAZGUG010000081.1:0-5472 GCA_964529035.1 uncultured Clostridium sp. | reverse complement strand
CCGGATATATACGCAGTGGGGGATGCCATAGAGGTAAAGGATTTTGTCAACGGGGGCGGTACCGTAATACCGCTGGCTGGGCCGGCCAGCAAACAGGGCAGGACGGCTGCCAACAATATTTGCGGAGCCAACGAAGAATACAAGGGCACCCAGGGCACTTCGGTGGTTAAGGTGTTTGACCTTACGGTGGCGGCCACCGGCAGCAGTGAAAAGCTGCTTAAAAGAATGGGAATTGAGCATGACAAATGTTATACCGAATCAAATTCCCACGCGGGGTATTATCCCGGAGCCTCTCCGATGAATATTAAGCTTTTATATGCACCCGACGGCAAAGTGATTGGAGCGCAAATCGTCGGATACGACGGTGTTGACAAGAGAATAGACGTACTGGCTTCGGCTGTAAGGTTTGGCAAAACAGTATATGACCTTGAAGAACTGGAGCTTGCCTATGCGCCGCCCTATTCCTCGGCAAAGGACCCGGTCAATATGGCGGGGTATGTTGCCGCCAACCAGCTAAAGGGCGATGTGGAGGTAATACACTGGCATGGGCTAAACGAAGCGAAAAAGGGAAAATACTTCGTGCTGGATGTCAGGCTCCCGGAAGAGGCGAATGAGGGTTTTATTGGTACAAAGAGGTTTTGAAAATGTAAAAAACCTTTCGGGAGGATACAGGCTGTATGCGGCAGTCAAGGAGTCGGAAAAGGCGTTGAAGGGCAAAGAAAAGGTGCATACAGAAAGGCTTGGAAGAACGGGATAAGGCTTTTATTAAGCCTCCTGCGGTGTATGATTTGATATACCTCAGGAGGTTTCTTTTATTTAAGTGTAGTATTTCTTTGGATTTTTAGATAAACTTAAAAGAAAAGCAGCAAGCCGACGGGTAAGGGGCTGGCAAACAAAAAGGCAGGAGGAGATAATCAAATGTACAAAATTCCATTGAGACACTATTTGCATGGTGCGTTTTTTATGGCAATTGCGGTACTGTTTCCGCAGCTTTTCCATCTCACCGGCGTAGGGGGCACTGTGATACTGCCCATGCATATTCCGGTAATACTGGCGGGATTTTTGGTGTGTCCGATGATAGGCCTTTACGTAGGCATAACAGCACCTATAATTAGCCATTTGATAACGGGTATGCCGCCGGTATCGCCTCCCATTCTGCCCTTAATGGTTGTTGAACTGGGCGCCTATGGATTTGTTGCGGGGCTTATGTATAAAATTTTCAGGAAAAACACATATCTGTCCCTGACAGCAGCAATGGTGGCGGGAAGAACTGTTCTCGGGGCAGCTGCTTTTATAATGATGCGCTTTTTCGGGTTCAATATCAATCCTGCGGTGTATGTTAAGGGTGCAGTGGTGACGGGACTGCCGGGGATTGTACTTCAGCTGGTACTGATACCGGTTCTGGTATTCATGATTGAAAGGGGAACAGTACATGAGAGATCTGGAAATAGCAACCGAAGAGCTTAAAAACAGCAGCCATTCGCTGATAGTGGCAAAAAACGGACGTATAATACTGTGCAAACAGGAGGGGGGAATTAAGCCTTTATTCGATGCCGTTCTGGAGTTGGGGGATGACATGAAGCACAGCAGTGTTGCCGACAGGGTTATAGGTAAAGCGGCGGCTGCCCTGTGTATCTCCGGGGGAATTATCGGTGTCTACACACCGGTTATGAGCCGGGCTGCCGTCCGGCTGCTTGCGGAAAACGGCATAGTACACTCAACGGATCTTATGGTGCCGGGAATTATGAACAGGGACAAGACCGACCTGTGCCCTTTGGAAAAACTGACTTCCGGGACAGACAGCTGGGAGGAAGTTCTGGAGATTGTAAGGGATTTCGCCAAAAAACCTTTTGACAGGGGTTTAGACAGCGGCAGAGAACGCCGGGGTGAATAGCAATGGGTAAGGATGGAATAAGGGATTTCGCAGTAAGGGCGCGGGCGGAACTTATTGAACAGATAGCCCTGCGGCTGACGGAATTGGGCATAAGTGAAGGCAAAACAGACATAGACAGAAATGCAGACCGAGAGTTAAAATCAAAAATCATAAAGGATGTGGAGAAAAGGGGTTTCAATCGGGTGGCGGAGGATACGGCCTGTGCCTGGTTCAACAGGTTTACCTGTTTAAGATACATGGAGGTAAACGGTTTTGTGGATTCCGTCATAATTGATTCCGGGGAAACCGGCAGGGTTTACAAATCTTTATTTATCCGGCAGTGCCGGCGGATGGCTGATATACTACCCTTTATTTTCAAGGATGATTACGGCTGCCAGGAACTGCTCCTACCCGAACGGTTGTTCTGCGAAGGCGGCCTTGTGGAAGACATGGTTCAAAGCATAGACAGTGAAGCTTTTCTGGACAATCCTCAGATTATTGGATGGCTGTACCAGCATTTTATCTCAAAGAAAAAAAGCGAAGTCTTTGCAGCGCTTAAGGAGAACAGAAAAATTGCGGGTGAGGACATACCGGCGGCCACGCAGCTTTTTACCCCCGACTGGATAGTGAAATACATGGTGGAAAACTCCATCGGCAGGCTGTGGCTTGATTACTATTCTGCCAGGGAATTACGGTCAAAATGGCGCTATTACATAGAGGAAACCGATAAGGACGGCAAAGCATACAGGCAGGCATACAATGGGGTAAACACAAGAGAACTGGCTCCCGAACAGATAAAAGTATTGGACCCTGCGGTGGGCAGCGGCCATATACTGGTATATGCCTTTGATGTGCTGTATAATATATACCTTTCGGCGGGTTACGAACGGGACCGCATACCAAGGCTGATACTGGAGAAAAACCTTTACGGTCTTGATATTGACGACAGGGCCAATGCCCTTGCCTGTTTTGCCCTTGTGATGAAGGCGAGAAGCAAAGACAAAAATCTGTTCAGCAGGGAAATAGATCTGAACCTGTGCTCAATACAGGAAAGCAATGGTCTGGTCTATGAAGATATAGCCAGGTTGGCGGATTATAAGCGGGGGGACAAAAAAACAGAGGATTGTTTGAGGGATGTCAAAAAACTTTTGGACGCGTTTTACGATTCCAAGGAATACGGGTCGGTTATAAAACTGCCGGATATGGACTTGAAAAGGCTAGCAAAATGGTGGTCGGACCTGGGCGAAAGAATACTCACAGATTCCGCAAAGCCGGCCACGACACCGCTGTTTTACAGGGTATCGTATCTTATAAAACAGGCTTTTATTATGAAGGGAAAATACCATGTAGTGCTGACAAATCCCCCATACATGGGGATAAGGGGGATGAACGACCGGCTGGCCGGTTATCTTAATATTCATTACAGGTATTCCAAGTACGATTTGTTTACTGTATTTATGGAACTGGCGAAGAATATGACAAGGCCCGGGGGCTATCTGTCCCTTATAAACCAGCATTCGTGGATGTTTCTGTCAAGCTACAAAAACTTCCGGGAAAGGTTTCTGGAAAGCTGTTGTATTTGCAGTATGCTGCATCTAGGTTCAAATGCCTTTGAGAATGGTGTAGGGACTATTGTGCAGACTGCTGCGTTTTCAGCAAAGAAAAAAAAGGATAAAAATCATAGGTCGGTATTCGTTGACCTTCAGGGATTTGGCAGTTCCGAAGCAAAGAGGTGCGCTCTGCTGGATTTGACAAAGGGCCGCGGCAGGGGGATAAAGCATTCAATATGCATATCAGACCTGGACTGCATTCCCGGCAAACCCGTTGCATACTGGGCGGACAGCGAAGTTGCAGCTGTCTTTGAAAAATGCAAAAAACTGGGCGGGATGGCACTGCCGAGGCAGGGGATGGCGACATCCGATAACAACAGGTTCGTAAGGTACTGGTATGAAGTAGCGTATGGGGACATTGGCTGCGGTTTCGGCAGCACTGCCCAGGCCAAAAAAAGTATGTACAAGTGGTTCCCCTACAACAAGGGCGGGTCCTACAGAAAGTGGTACGGTAACAACCGGTTTGTGGTAAACTGGCAGAATGACGGTGAAGAGATTAAAAAACTGGCTTCTTCACTATATGGCAGCTGTACCAGGACCATAAAAAATATCGCTTTCTACTTTAAAGAGGCAATAACATACACATTCATATCCAATAAAATAGGGGCGAGGTATTCCCCGGAGGGTGCCATATTTGACGTGGCAGGCTCTTCGATTTTTCTGCCGGGGAAGGAGCTTATGTTTATACTCGCCTTTCTGTGCAGCAAACCCGCCGGGATGTTTTTGAATATTCTAAACCCGACTTTTAACATACAGGTCGGCGATATTAAGAATTTGCCTGTCCCCGAAATCGGCGATACAGCCATTAAGGACAGAATAGAGTTTCTTGCCGGGCAAAACATTGAAATGTCCAAAGCCGACTGGGACTCTTCTGAGGTTTCCATGGATTTTAAAACCCACCCTCTGATTGCTTACAAAAGGGACTTTGATACCATAGAGCAGGCATTCAATCACTGGTCAGAATACGCTAAAGAGAGGTTTGACCGGCTGAAAGCAAACGAAGAGGAACTAAACAGGATATTTATTGAAGCCTTTGGTCTTGAGCGAAGATTAACCCACCAGCTTGATGACAGCGATATTACGGTTAAAAGGGCTGAAAGGACCAGGGATATCAAGTCTTTTATATCATATGCGGTGGGATGCATGTTCGGGCGGTATTCTCCTTCAGGGGAGGGTATCATGCATGCGGGAGGCGCCTTTTATCCACGGGAGGGTTTAAGCTGTATATTGAAGAGTGATAATATAATACCCGTAATGGAGGGAAGTATCTTTGAGGACAATGTTATAAGCCGGTTTGAAGCCTTTGTGGCCGATGTCTTTGGGGCGGATTCGCTGGAACATAACCTGGAGTATATAGCCGAAAGCCTTGGTAAAAAGCACGGCGAAACTGCCAGGGGTGCCATTGGCAGATATTTTGCGAAGGGCTTTTATAAAGATCATTTAAAAGTTTATAACCGCCGCCCGGTTTACTGGTTGTTTGACACCGGCAGGCAAAACGCCTTTAAAGCCCTTGTTTATATGCACCGCTTTGATTTATCAACCCTCCGGATTTTGAAGGAAAGATATATAAATATTGTAAGGAAGGTATACACCCAGCGGCTTACCCGGATGGAAGCCGAAACAAATTCGGGGAAATGTAACGCACCGATTATAAATGCAGCAACAAAGGATAAGGTTTTGAAAAAAAGGCTGGCAGAATGCAGGCTGTATGAAAGGGCTCTGGCAGAAGCTATTGAACGGAAAATTGAAATTGATTTTGACAAAGGGATAAAATACAATTATGTCAGGTTCCAGAACATTTGCTTTCCGGGACTGGAAGGGGAAGCGGTTAAAGGTGTCAGCCTGCTGGCAAAAATATAAGAAATCATACTGTGAACAGATGAACTGGATAAGATGGCAGAAAAATCCCCTTTACATTAACTGAAATTAGTGGTATATCCTAACTTTAACAGCAAAAGAAAAGAAAAACAGGCCGTAACCCATGCATGT
>CAZGUG010000080.1:0-5534 GCA_964529035.1 uncultured Clostridium sp. | reverse complement strand
TGATTCCGCCACTTAATCTTTCCTTCTTGAACATGTTTTTTTATTTGTTCTATATCAATATGCTTTTGTCCCATAATCGGCTCACCACCAGTATTTCCTATCATAATTATATAATATCACAATAATATACAAAACAACAAAAATAAGCAGGGTGCTTTCACCCTGCCGCGTGGTTTTTAACCTATTTGCCAATACCGTTTATCATGTAATCAAGTATGCTGTCAATGGTCCGGCAGCTTATCCTCGAACCGCTGCAGCTTATCGCTCCGGCCTCCTGAAGCACTCCCATGAACAAAATAGCCGCAAGGTAAGAATCCACCTGCCTGAAAACTTTCTTTTCAATCCCTTCTTCGATTATACCGACAATAAAGTCCAGCATCTTTTTCCTGTGGGCCAAAAGCCTGTCAAGCATTTCGGTCTGTATGTCCCCCGAATTTTTCATGAAAAGGGCTGCGGCGCTCCCGTCCCTCTCGAGCAGTGAAGCCTGCAGGTCAATCAGGGCCTTCAGCTTTTCGACGGGGTCCCGCTTGCCGTTCACGCTGTCGGATGCCTTTTTAAAGGAACCTTCAAGCACATGGAATATCGTTTCCTCGAAAAGCTCCCTCTTGCTGCTGAAATATTCGTATACCGTTCCCTTGCCTATACCGGCCCGGACGGCAATTTCCTTAACCTTTGCCTTGTGGTAGCCCATCTCTCCGAATACTTTGGATGCTGCTGCCAGTATTTGCTGTCTCCTGGTAGTTTGCAACATAATTTTACTCCTTCCGTTATATGCCTGGCTGTTAAAAGCTGCCCGGCACTGCAATGCCTATACCGCTTGAGGCCTCGAACTGTACCTTCGCCAGGTTGTACCCGTGTATCGCCTGCAGGTGCTGAAGTTTTATGTCGTTCAAGGCGTTCAGTGCATTAACCACGTCATGGCTGGTGGCCATACCCATGTCATACTGCAGCCTGGCAATATCGTAAGCCTTCTCCAGCCTTTCCACGTTTTTACCCAGCACTGCTATGCTTTCATAGGCGCTGTTCATATCCATGTAGGCTTTCCTTACCGACAGCTCCACTTCCTGCTCGGCGTTTACCAGTTTGTGATGGCTTTCTTCCATGTCATACCTTGCCTGTCTTGTAACAAAGGTATTTTCGGGATACCAGCCGAGGGTAAGCTTGTGGTTCAGTTGGTTTACCCGGTACTGCTCCTTCGCCGCTATTATCTCGTACCTGTTTTCAAGGGCCAGGGCCACCGTTTCCTCCAGGTCCGCCTCATCGGGTCCTTCCAACCCCAGCCTGTCGGTAAGCTCCACGTCGGTCTTGAGCGGCAGCCCAAGGGTTTTGTTGAAGGACATTCCCTGGTATTCAAGGTCCCTTTTAGCGGTGTTGTAACCCAGCCTTGCGCTCTCAAGGGCCGCTTCATAGGAAAGTACGTCCACCTGGGACACCATGCCCAGCTCGTATTTTTTATTGGCAATTTCCATATCCTTCTTTGCGGAATCCAGCATGCTCTTTTGTATGTCCGCCTTGTCGGCGGCAAACAGCAGGTTGAAATATGCGTTTTGCACCGCCATTTTTACCGTTTCTAGCGTCTGGTCCCTGCCGGCCTGCGCCAGGGTTCTGCCCATGTCCGTCAGCTCTTTGTAATATCCTTTGGTCACCTTGTAGTTTTCGAACAGCATTTGTGAGCCCATGCCCATTCTTTCTTCGCGGGGTAAATCTTTCGCTTCCTCCGCCCTGTCATAGGCGCTTTTTGCCTCCCTGTACCCGACCTCTGCCTTATCCACCGCAGTGTGGCTTAACTTAATCGCGGCGCTGTTTTCCAGTGCATAGTCCACCGCCTGCTGCAGCGAAAAGGTCATGGTGTCATCCGCCTCATCGGCACCGGCGGATGTGAAAAGGGCCAGTACCGTAACTACACACAATGTAACAGTAAAAACTTTTTTTATCATAACGCTTAACCTCCTTATAACAATAGAAACAGTAGAAACAGTAGGGACGGTTCTTTTTGTTTGCGACAGCCGGAAACCGTCCCCTGTCGCATACCTGTCAGTTGTTCACCTGTTCTGTAACAGCCTTAGGCTTTCTTGAAAACTTACCTCTCATCCTGCTGCCCAAATCGTCCACCAGCGTGTACATCACCGGAATAACCACCAGCGTCAAAACGGTGGAGAACAAAAGCCCTCCTATAACGGCGGTAGCCAGCGGAGCCTGAACCTCCGCCCCTTCTCCCAGGCCTAGGGCCATCGGCGTAAGCCCCAGCATGGTGGTCATCGAGGTCATCAGTATGGGCCGCAGCCTTACCGGGCCCGCCTTTAATATGGCCTCGTTCCTCTCGGAGCCCCTTGACCTTAAGGTGTTTATATAATCAACCAGCACTATCGCATTATTTACAACGATACCCGACAGCATAATAATTCCCAGGAACGCCGGCACGCTCAGCGAACGCCCGGTCAGCACCAGCCCGCCTACCGCGCCGGTCAGTGCAAAGGGCACCGAAAACATTATTATAAAGGGGTAAACCAGCGATTCAAACTGCGAAGCCATTATCATATACACCAGCACTATGGCCAGTATAAGGGCCTTACCCAGGCTTGAAAACGCTTCCACCATCTCCTGGTTCTCCCCGCCGTATTCTATCACATAACCCTCCGGCAGCGGGTACTGCCTGATCCCTGCCTGAATATCACGCATAACGCTGCTTAAGTCCCTGCCGAATATACCCGAGCTGACCGAAACGACCCTTACCTGGTCAACCCTGTTAATACTGCTTGGGCCTTCTCCCACCGTCACATCCGCCACCTCTTCAAGAGGCACCTGGAACCCCGCCGGAGAAGTTATGATAATATTACCCAGGTTATGCAGGCTTCCCGCACTTTCTTCCCTCAGGGCTGCCCGTATGTCAATCTCTTCGCCGCCCACTCTGTACCTGGTCGCAACCTGTCCGTCCACCGAGCCCTGCACCGCCGAGGCTATGGCAGATACGTTAAGCCCGTAAAGGGAAGCCCTGTTCCGGTCCACCGCCACCCTTGCCTCCGGCTTGCCTTCGTCCACCGAAGAAGCGGTCTCCCGGGTACCTTCCACGTCCTGGACAACACCCTTTATATCTTCAGCAATGCGGGACAGCTCAGCCAGGTCGTCCCCCTTTATCCGGATGTTTACCGGCGAGCCGCCGCCGGCGGCAAAACCGCCCATGGCCATTGAATCAACGTTAATCTCGGCCCCGGCAATATCCGCAACCTGATGCCTCAAATCGTCTGCTACCTCAAAGGTGCTTCTGTTTCTTTCACTCAAATCAACCAGTTTTCCGTATATAATCGCCGAAGAGGTGTTCACCTGGCTGCCCATTCCGCCTCCCGAACCGATAACCACGAACACGTCTTCCATCTCGGGGACCGCGGCTACCATATCCTCTACACGGTAGGCTGTCCTCTCGGTCTCTTCCAGTACCGTACCCCTTGGAAGCCTGACATTAACGGTGATATAACCCTGGTCCATGCTGGGGAAAAACTCGGCACCCACCAGCGCCACCGAAACCAGCGATACCACAAACAGAACCACCAGCCCGGTTATGGCGGTCTTGCGGTGACCCAGTGCCCAGGCGAGAACCTTTCTGTATATTCCGTCCAGCTTTGCAAAGCCTTTGTTCCATCCATCAAGGGCACGGGATACATACTTTACCCTGGGTTTCTTCTCGCCGTTGCCTGCCACGCGCAGGTACTTGGACGAAAGCATCGGCACCAGCGTCAGCGCCACCACCAGGGACGCCAGCAGCGCAAAGGATACGGTAAGCGCCATCTCCCTGAAAATCTCGGCGGCAATCCCCTCGACGAACACCACCGGTGCAAAAACCGCCACCGTGGTCAGTGTCGAGGCCACAACCGCCATGGATATCTCGTCGCTGCCCCTGTCTGCGGCGTCAATCCTTCCAAAGCCCTCCTGCCGGTACCGGAATATGTTCTCCAGCACCACTATCGAGTTGTCAACCAGCATGCCCACTCCCAGGGCCAGGCCGCCCAGGGATATCATGTTAAGCGTAAGCCCGTTGAAGTATATTAGTGTGAAGGTGGCTATTATGGATATGGGTATCGCCACGCCTATTATCAGTGTTGTCCTGAAGTTTCTCAAAAACAGGTACAGCACCGTTACCGCCAGCAGGCCCCCCAGTATCGCCAGTCTGGCTACGTTGTTTATGGTTTGTTGGATGAAAACGGAAGTATCCACAATGGTTTTGATTTCAATATCCGGATAATCGTTTTTTATCCTTTCAAGCTCCGCATTTATCCTGCGCGCAACCTGCACCGAATTGGCGGTGCTTTCCTTCCTGACGCTCAGGTCTATGGCCGCCTTGCCGCCGGTGGTCATGCTGGTGGTGGCTTCCTTAAAGGTATCCTTTATTTCAGCTATATCCTTCAGCATTATCACCCCGCCTGTCGGTAGGGCTATCGGTATTTCGCTTATCTCTTCAATGCTTTGAAACTCACCGGTGGTTCTTAATATATACCGCTTGTTCCCGTCATCCACACTGCCGCCGGGAAGGTTTAGATTCTCCAACCTTAAAGCCTGAACGATATGTGCCAGCGACAGGCCGTAACCCTGCAGCCTCTCGGGGTATACCTCCACCTTTATCTCCCGCTCCCTGCCGCCGTATATATCAACCACCGCAACGCCTTCCAGCCGTTCAATCCTGGGCACCACGTTATCGTCAACCATGGTCTTTAAGTCTGCCAGGTCACCGTCGTTTGAAATAGCCATCTCAACAATGGGAATCATGTTCGGGTCCATCTTCAAAATCATCGGGGAACCGGTCCCCTCCGGCAGCGCACCCTTTATCATGTCTACCTTCTCCCGCATGTCAAGGGTGGCAAAATCCATATCGGTGCCGCTGGCAAACTCCACCATTACGGTGGCGCTGCCTTCCCCCGAAACCGACTGTACCGACTTTATATTGGCCACGGTACCCAAAACAGACTCCAGCGGTTTGGTAACCAGCGACTCCACTTCCATCGGCCCGGCTCCCGGGTAGTTTACCGATACTATTGCCATCGGAAAGTCTATATTGGGCAAAAGGTCAAGGCCGAGGTTCCCGAAGGATATGACCCCTAAAAGTATCACTATCAGCACGCACATGGCAGTGGTGACAGGCCTTCTTATTGCAAGTCCCGAGATTTTCATTCGCCGTCACCTCTCACAACCCTGACGGCTTCACCGTCGCTTATATAGTTCTGTCCCCTTACTATTACCTCTTCTCCCTCGTTTACACCGCTTAATATCTCCACAGTGCCGTCACCGCCTATGCCGGTCACCACTTCCCTGTAGACCGCCCTGCCGTCTTCCACTATATACACGTAGCTGTCCCCGTTTTTGGACAGTACCGCCGCGGAGGGAATATGCACCGCGTCATCCCTTGCATCCTTTATCAAATCCGCTTCGGCAAACATTCCCGGCTTTATCAGCCCGTCGGGGTTTGGTATCTCCACCTTCAGCCCGAAAAGTCCGGTCCTGGGATCCGCCGCCGGGCTTATCTCCCTTATGGTACCCATAACCGG
>CAZGUG010000079.1:0-5796 GCA_964529035.1 uncultured Clostridium sp. | reverse complement strand
TTTCCAAACTGTCGTTAAGGCCCTTTACCAGCATGGTTTCGGTAACCAGGGTACCCTTATAGCTTGCTGCAAAATCCTTTATTCCTCCCAGGATACTACAGATATCCAGCCTGCCGTGGGGCCTGTCTACCGCTCTCCAGATGCTCTCGTCTACCGTGTCCACCTTTAGTGATACCCAATCGGCTTTGCTCAGGTCCTCCTTTACATCGTCCATCCAAATAAGGGAAGCATTTGAAATAACGGCTGTCTTTGTGCCCAGCGACCGCAGCAACTCAATTTCCCTCCCCAGATTTTTGTCAAGGGTGGGTTCTCCATCCGCAACAAATGTAATAAAATCGACCCTTTCACCTGCCCTTTTCAATTGGTCCATCTTATCCTTGGCTGTCTTTGAAATGTCCTCGGGGCGGTAAAATTTTGTCCTTTCCATCCGCATATTATCTGTTCTGCCCAATTGGCAGTATATACACGAATAGGAGCAGTGCTTGGGGGGAATATTGTTGATGCCAAGGCTTTGGCCAAGCCGTCTTGAAGGGACCGGTCCGAAAACTATCAAAAAATCACTCCCTTTCATGAATGGAAAGCTTCGTCACACCCGTACGGCATTTACATTATTGACTTATGTCCATAATGTATTGTATTGTTATTTTTGACATATGTCAACTACTTTGTCGTAAAAAATGCCATTTATTATATTTCATAATAATAAAGCTTATGGTAGAATGTTATCCGTGGCATAAAATAAAATGCTGCAATCCAGCGGGATGTTTTGGGAGGGAATTGAATGGATATTAAGAAAACTGTACTTTGGATGGTGGTTATTACAGTTGCCGGCCTGTCGGTGGCGGCGGTGGCTGTCGTTATCTCGGGCCATACACCCGGCAGCCCTATACCGGAAAACGCTCCGGGCCGGTTTACCTCTGCGGTGGATGAGGAAAGGGTATTCCCTGCAGACGGTATAACCGACATTCAGGTAAAAACCATAAGCTCGGATATAAATGTTCTTGCAACCGAAGCACCCGAGATAAAAGCACACCTGTACGGAAAAACGGTATCCGGCGTAAGCGGGCCGGTTGTTGAACTGAAAGCGAAGACCCGGGGCAGCGTACTTGCGGTAGAAGCAAAACACATGCCCAATATATCACTGCTTGGAAACACCAGTGTTAAGCTGAATATATATGTACCCGGCAGTTACAGTGGAGATATTCGGCTTGAAACGGTATCCGGAGATATAGAAATTACCTCGCCGGATACGGCCGAAACCAAAATTAAAACCACATCCGGAAGGGTCAGGCTGAGGGACTTTACCGGTAAACTGGACTTTGAATCGATATCCGGCAGCCTGGATGCCCAGTACAGTACCTTCAGCTCGGATATACGGGCAAAGACCGTATCCGGCAGCATAGAACTGGAGCTTCCGGATGATGCAGCCTTCACTCTTGAAGCCAGCACCGTCTCCGGGGATATTGACTGCGGATTTCCCGTTACCGTTACCGGTTCACTGTCCAAACGGGGTTTAACGGGCACGGTGGGAAACGGTGACAACAGTATTATTTTTGAGACGGTATCCGGCAACACCCGCATATTCAGCCGGCAGTAATACTTATTGCGGATTTATACAGGGAAATACCGAGCCCCCCTGGGGTATTACCAGAACCCTCGCATCCCGGCCTAATGCTTTTTTCGCATCATGCAGGGCTTCCCGTACCGATTCCTTTTTGTAAAAAAAGGCTGCTTCTATATGTTCCCTGTCCATGTCCGAGACCATGAACACCCTTGCCTTTTTTAATACCCTGGCTATGGCTGCGGCTTTGTGTCCTCCCAGGACAAATTCCCTTTTGAGACGCTCTATAATGTCCCGGGGCGAAGCCGCCGATTTGATCCACTCGGCAAAGGTCTTCTCACCAAAGCCTTCGGCGCATTCCGCAACAAGTATTACTATGCCCCCGGGTTTAACCACATGGCTTGCATTGTCCAGGGCTTTTTGCGCCTGGTAGAGATTAATGTCCTTGGGATAACCCCCGGCCGAAACAATGACTATATCCGCCGGCTCTGCCACGTTTATTCTATACAGGCTGTCCAGGTATTCGCATCCAGCCCGGTGCGCCTTAATATAGTGCCCGGCAAAGGATTTTAGGACCCGCTTTTTTTGGTTGAGTACGGCATTAAGTATGAAGGGAATCTCCAGCATACGGCCAACTTCGTCAATGTCCTCCCGGACCGGATTACCCTCCAGCCTGCCAGATGTAGCACCGTTTTCCAACTGCAGGCCGTGGTTGTGTTTTATGCTCTCATAGTCTGCTGCACCGGGCATTATTGCTTTTGCGCCCCCCGAGTAGCCGGCAAAGTAATGGTATTCTATGTTCCCGGTGCAGATTCGTACATCCGCTTCCGCTACCGAACGGCATATATTTACAGGGGTACCCCGGGATGTCTTTCCTATGTGTATATAGTCCTCGGTGCTGCTGTCAACACACCGGATAGTGTTATAGACTTCTTCGCCCACCAGTTCTCTTTGTTCCCGGACAGTATGAGGCCGGTGGATTCCCATGCCAAATATTATTTTAATATCCCGGCGGCACACACCCGCCCGCTCAATTTCTTCAAGCAGGGGCGGAACAAGCTTACGGGTGGGTGAAGGCCGGGTTATATCACTAGCCATGATTATTATTCTCTGTCCCTTTTTTACCATATCCGAAAGTCTTCCGGTCCCTATCGGGTTTTCCAGGGCATTCTTTACCTGCACCCTTTCAAAATCTTCGTCGATGTGTCCTTCCCCGAACCTTCCCTCTAAAACACCAATAAGATTACCGGGTTCAACCTCTGCCTCAACAACACCTTTTCCGAATTTCAGTCCGACCGTCATAAAAATTTCCTCCTGTTATGGTTTCTTTGCTTTGATTAAATCAACAAAACCCTGCCTGATCATTTCTTCAAGGCCTTTTTTGGACATTTGTCTGTAGGAGCCGTTTTCTTCAAAAAGCTTTACTACGTACCCGTCAACCTTTGATATCCTTGACCTGGATGTTTTATCCGGTGTTTTGAAAACCAGAATATCGTCACATTCGAATTTCATCCATGGCACCCCTTTCGGCGGTATTTACTGTACTATTCATCAGCTGCCGGGGATATTCCTTCTTTAGGATTACGGCTTTTGTCGGTTTTGTTTTTGCAGGGAGGTTTATATGATATAATTATTTAAAAATACCAAGGAGGTCTCATCAATGATAGTATCCCATATTGAAAACGTAGAAGGTATCAAGGTTTGTGTTCCGGGATCATGCGGCGCAGAAAAGAAGGTATTGATCTCCCCCTCCGAAGGCTGGGAAGGCTATGTAATGAGAGTATTTGAAACGGACGAAGGCGGTAATACTCCCAAACACACCCACGACTGGCCCCATATAAACTATATACTTGGGGGAAACGGTATTCTGCATATTGACGGTGTGGACCATGAGATACGGGAAGGTTCCTTTGCCTATATACCCGGCGGTAAAGAGCACACCTTTATCAATACCGGTTCCGGTAAACTTCGAATTATCTGCATAGTACCCGAAGAAGGTGACGTATAGGCCGTCGGGGGTTTTATTCCCCTTCGGCCCTTTTTTACCTGGCAATTCCGTATTCAAGCCGACTGCTGTACTCGTAAATCCTCGATAATACCCTTTCACTGTCAGAACCCTCCAGTATGGTGGGCTGGTAGTCGTTCACATGGGATACCGAGGATACGCTGCAGGGTATAATCCTTCCTTCACAGGCTGTCATTTTATCTCCGCTGAATGTAAACAAGCTCTGGAATATAAAGGTGTCCTTATCCGACGGGTTCCTGTTGCCGCCAAAACAGAAGTTGCCGAGGCTATATACTATATACCTGTCCCTGTACCGTTCTATACCCTGTATAACATGGGGATGATGCCCCACCACAATATCCGCTCCCCGGTCAATGCAAAAACGTGCCAATTTGGTTTGGAAAGCGTTGGGATAATTGCTTCTTTCGGTTCCCCAGTGAAAGGATACTACTACAATATCAGCCCTTTCGCCGGCATAGTCAATGTCCCTTTCCACAACTTCCATAACGTCCGCATCCCAACCTGTGTAACCCATACATGCAACGGTTCTGCCCTTTGACCGAAAAAAAGCGATGTTGGATTCCCCGCAGTACAGTATCCCGGCCTGCCGCAGAGCCTGGAGAGTCTCCATATACCCTTCCGTTCCATAATCGTATATGTGGTTATTGGAAATACTTACCATTTCTACCGAGCCGGCCTTCAAAATTCCGGTGTAAGAAGGGTCCCCCCTGAAGTTGAACTTCTTGGGGACGCGGCATTTTGAACGGGTCAGTGTTGTTTCAAGGTTTACAAGGGTTAAATGGTCGGCTGCAAATACCGGCAGCACGCCCCTGAAAAAATAGCCAAAATCGTTGTTTTCGGTCTCCAGCCTGTGGATGAAGGAATTTTCATAGGGAAAATTTTCGTCAGTTCCTATTGTACAGTCCCCGGCGAATGAAATCACTATGGTTGCTTCCCGGTTTAACCGCTGGTTTCGAAGGCGCCTTGTTTCAATACCGCTATACATTTCCATGCCACCGCCTGTCGCGCTGCCGATGTGGACCGATTCCTGTGAAGTGCAGTCCACCGTTTCCGGGAACAAAGCAGAATATATGACCATAATAAACAGCGCACCAACAATGAAAACAGCCATATTGACAGCATGCCTGGACATTGGGTACCATCCCGTACATCATATGCCGGTTGCAGATTTTAATCCGCTGCTAATCATCCCTCAAAGGGGCTTAATCGGGAGTAGCTCTGTACCTTAAAATATTATTCATCCACATCCCGAAATAGACATGCCTTATTTGGCTTTTTCCTTAACCTTGTCCAGGTTTTCCAGGGCTATGTCCTTCTTAATCTTCAACAGGTCCAGGTCCCTGTTTGCCATTGCAGCCTCCATATTGTCAATCGACAGGTTCAGCTTTTCGATAAGCCCCCTGTCCGCTTCTTCAAGTTCCACCTCCCGCTCAAGTTCTTCCGCTTCCCGCTTCCCTGCCGTCACGCTTTGCCGGGCACCGGCCCAGTCGTCCTGTCCGGCATCTATACAGCTCTGCTGCAGGTAATACCTGACTTTTGTTATCTGTCCGTCCGGGTTGTTCTTGTAAAGGTCCAGGAAGTGCGCTGCGGCAAGACACATTCCGTTTGCCTGTTCCATGGTTGCATAAATGTCCTGCCGATTAACCGCAACCGTCAGCCCGTTGAGAAACCTTTCAAATTCCGTCATTGTATAATCCCGTGCCTTATCCTTGATCGCGGTGCTCTCGTAATCATTCCACTGTCTGTGGGTATCTTCCACTATCTTCAAGGTTTCTTCCCATATCTTATCTATCTTCTGTTTCTTCTCCTGCTCCGGATTCGGCGGACTCTGCCCGCTGCCCTGGCCTTCTCCCTGGCCGCCGCCTTTTCCCTGACCGCCCTGCTGATCTTCCCCTTCACCGCCGCCCGTTTCGCCGCCCTGCTGCCCGGCCGGTTTTTCCATCTCCTGCTGTAGCCTTTCCATCTGTTCAATAACGGCCTGAGAATTATCTACTATGCTTGAAAGGGATACCGGTATGCTCTCCTTTTTTTTCTGTTGAGCCGGGCGCTGCTCCCTGCGGCAGGCAGTTGCCGCACCCGTGATAATTAAAGAGATTAATAGCAAAAACAGCAGGGGTTTAGTTGTGAACTCTTTGTCCAAAGCAATCACCTCGGGATTAGTATATCCCGCCACCCTGCTGTTTTATTTCTTATTGCCGTAAAAAATGCA
>CAZGUG010000078.1:0-5834 GCA_964529035.1 uncultured Clostridium sp. | reverse complement strand
TATATGAAAAATCCTTGTTTCCCGCGCAGTATAGCCCTTTTGTCCGGCTGCCTCAAAGGTAACAACATGGAATTTTTCCCTTAGGGGCTCTTCAAGCTGCAGCGAAACAAGCCCGGTCTTTTCATAGTACTGCGGCGTATAAACCCTGCCGTCTACTATAACCCTGATGCCTGCCGTATCGGCCGGCTGACCCCTGCCCGCTTTAATCACCGCCTCTAAAACCGGATTGCTTCCGGAAAAACCCTGGCCCATTTCTAGCATAGGCGTAATTGAGAATTCCTGCTTGCCGCTTCTCTTTTCTCCCGCATCCTTCCAGGCCTCTTTCATAACCCTCATAGTATTTTCTCCGAGTATTTTTTCTATATCGTCCCTTTCATATCCCCGCCTTGAAAGCTCCTTTTTTATCTCCGGAACCATCGACGCATCCTGCAGGTCCTCCGGCATGGCAGCGCCGTCAAAATCCGATCCAATCCCTACGTATTCCACGCCCACAAGTTCGGCTATGTACTCTATATGGTCAACCACTGTCATAACGGTTACCTCTGTATCCGGGTCTGCAAGAAATTCCGGGTAGAACACCACCTGGACCACGCCGCCACCTTTGGCAACAGCCCTTATCTGGTCATCCTTCAGGTTTCTTACATGATTTCTTAAACTGTATACCCCGGAATGGCTGGCCATTACCGGCGCATCCGAAACTTCGATAACATCCCAAAAAGTTCTTTCATTCATGTGAGATATGTCAACAATAATCCCCAAACGGTTCATGTTTTTTACAACCTGCCGGCCGAATTCAGTCAGCCCTCCCTCGGAAGGAAGACCGTCCATGTAGGCTTCATTAACTCCTTCGCCCAGTGCGTTTGAATAGTTCCAGGTTAATCCCACAGCCCTTACTCCCAGGTCATAATACTGGCGGAGAAGTTCAATGCCGTATGTCTCTTCAATTGAATAAGCTCCTTCTATGCTCAGCACTGCGGAAATCCTGCCGTCTTCCACCAGATTTCTTATATCCTCCACAGTTTTTGCCAGGCCTATGGATGCCGGGTTTTTTTCTATCGTCCAGTAAAGGGCATTGAAAAGGGAGAGCAGTCGGCTGTTGGCCTTTGTATAATCCGGCTGCCCGCTGCTGTAATACCCGGAAGTAAATGCTCCGAAATACTGAACGTTGACTCCGCCCCGCCGTAGCTTTGGTATATCGATATGAAAAGGAGTCTCTCCGCCGATATCCACCAGCGGCAGCCAATTTGTGTTATCTGTTATTTTGAGCAGCGTATCCGAGTGGGTATCCACCACAACCGCCATGTCATACTCTTCATTGGATTCTTCTGCCGGTTCCTGTATATCGGATTCGGGCGGAAAAAGTACCAATACCAAAAAAATTACCGCCGCCAAACCCAGAACCACCATGGCTGCTTTTTTCACATAAACACACCCCGTTTTATGAGTAATTACAAAACAATATATACCAGAAAAGCTTGGGCTATCCCAATCAAAAACCCGATAAACGCTCCCAGGTATTCGATGTGTTTTAATTCCCTGTCGGCAACCGACAGTATTATTTTCTCCAACTTGCCGAGATCGAACTGGTTTATCTTGTCCTCTATCATCTGCCGCAGGTTCATTTCCCTTGCAGCCTTGTGAATTATGTTCTCCACCAGTTCATTTATAACCAGGTTTGCCTGCTGGTCCACAATATCCTTTATATAATCGGCAATGAGGTCCTTTATGTATTCCGGTAAAAGCACCGGGAGCCTGCTTTTTGTTATTACCTCCACCTTCCGCTTGATTGTATCAATTATTTCGTCCCTGTTTTTTTCGGCCGCCAGGCCCAATACAATCTCTTCAATGGACACCAGTTCCCTGTCCACCACCTGCCCGATGCTGCCGGCTATTTCCTGGCGTCTCCTGGGAATAAGCCCCTGGATTGATATGCCCAGAACCGGTATTCTCAACGGGTTTTGCGGCCTGAAAAGCATTCTAATGGCAATTCTGTTGGTAAACCAACCAATGCCCGCTCCGACAAAGGCCATTACCGCAAATTTTAACAGCATAACCCATCCCCCGCATGCGCTATATTTATATTACCGGAAAAGTATATCATATTTGCCGCCAAAATAAAAAGACTCCACTAAACGGATAGTGAAGCCGTCTGCATTATTTGGATTTCTACTCCTTTTCCACGGGTTTTTTTACATAACATAGTTCGCAGCCGCGGCAGTATGCAATCTTGTTGTGGAACACTTTTTTTATGGTATCCAAAATCTCAGAACCTTCGCTTACCGCCTGGTTATGAAACACTATCCTTGTCGGTGCTATTGTTATCAGCGAACTTATAAGCAAATCGTCATAATTGATGTTGTTTTCAAGAACCTCCCCCGAAAGGTCATCCAACAGTTCGCTGTTTACCGACCTGCCTTCACCGTCAAGCAGCCTGTAGCTTCCATCGGTGTTTTTGAGTACATTAACGGTATCAACCTTCGGTTCCTGTATTTCAACAAAGTACCGGAGCAGTTTGATAAACTCGTTGTACTCCCTTTCCATCAGGTACTCCTCTACTGCCCGGTCGATGGCGTCTTCAAGCTCGGATATATAATCCTTCATCCTGAACCTGACAAAACCGGATACTATTATGTTGCTGTTGTTCTCCAGGTAATCCAGCACCTTTTGTAGCACCCTGGCCTTCCTGCTGAGCCGGTAGACACAGCTTTTGTCCATTTCACTTTCATCTATACCGAGGGCCTTACAGGCACAGGCAAAAATTTTCATCCTTTCCTCTTGGTTAAAATAGTAATAGTTGCTGTCTATACACTTTCTTATTATTTTCTTTTCCATGATGTCTATGATTATATCCGCAATCGCATTGGCCACATAATGCTTTGAAATATATATTATATCATTATAGGAAAATTTGCCTAAGACGCAGTTGGACACGCTGCAGTCAAAAAAACACAAATCTCCCTGAACTCTCTCATTTAAATTAAGGTTAATTCCCTGTTTGCTAAGTACCTTCAGCTCGGTCTTCAGCCTTTCATGCACCACATCAACATCATCGTTAATGCCGATGGTGATCAAGTCCATTAACTATTCACTCCTTTCAGTAATATTATGTGTAGCACAAAATTCAATATTCTGCTTAATCGTTAATACATATATTACAAATCAATTATTTTCCACGACGGAAATTATTGAGCCTATGTCCCGCAGCGTGCCGTCGCAAAGCGAAATGGTCTTCACGCCGTGCTTTTTTGCATGCTCCATTATGGCATCTGCATCGGGATGTATATATGGATTTCCGGCAAAGGCCAGTATATTCTGACTTAACATGCCGCAGCATCCGCCTATGAAACCATAGTCAAAACCTTTCAGTTTTATGTGGCCCGGCCTTATCATCAGCGCATCAATTCCGCTTTCCACCGCACCAGTGTAAATACCGGGATCGGATGTGATGATTCCGTTATTTCCCACCACCGCAGTCGAGCATTTTGCATAACCCTGTTTCACATTTATAGGTTTAAAATTTCCTTTTTTCAGCTCTTTCAAAACCGTATCGTCGGCATATTTTACATGCAGAAATGCCTTTTTCCCGACCGTTGCTATATTATATGCGATGTTCCGGGGATAGTTGCTTGACAATTCGGTGGTCCCTTTTAGCAGTTCCACTTTATAAGTCGACAGGGCCCTTTTATAGTATTCGAACACGGTGGGCTCCACCACCATTTTATTACCGCCCACCGGGCATATTACGGTATCCGGGTGGAAGGCTATGGCCTGATAAAGATGTGGATGCCTTGTTGTAGCTATAACCTTTATACCCATTGAGTTCGCATTTTTTTCCATTAGCGGTGCAGCCCTTCCATCCACAATTATCGCTCTTACCGTATTTGTCCTTTTATGCTTCAACGACACCCCGGCCACTCTCCTTCCGTTAAATAAGCGGTATATTCATATAATACCCTCTAATCAGTCCAAACAATCTGTAATAAAAAAAGTTAAAAACACCGTTACCCTTAGTCCCTGCGTTCATAACAGGGCTAAAAGAAACCTTTGCTAGCGGTGCCTTTAACCAAAGAACTTTCTTTATTTACCCTTGAGAAAAATGCAATCAATCCCCAATGTCATCCTTATTTGCTGCTTTCATCATCATTGTCTTCGTTACCGCAATATGCAGCATAATTTTTTATTAGTTCATCAAGTTCTGTGCATAGTCCGAGCACTCTGTCCGTCTGCAGCTCCTCAACATTTTTCCCCTTTTCTTTATATATCTGTGCCCTTAAGCTGCTTAATCTGCCTCTTAAATCCCACACGCTGCTTAACCCCCTAACTGTGAAATAATGGGCATTTAAAAGTCATCAGGTATTTTTTTGCCTGCTTCTGCTGAAAAGCTTATGTTTATAGTTCTCTACCCCTTTCCTGTTATCTTTTATTCATTTTGGGTCTATCAGTTACATGCTATCGATAATAGTTATTTTGACATTTTCCCCTGAAACCCTCCACAAATTTTCCACAAAATTCTATCAAAATCCGACAAAAAAATGTCAAGCCGAAAAATCGACCAGACATTATTTTGCCAGCACGCGCCTATCACATCTTATATTTCACGTTTTCTGCTGTTTTGTATTGCTCACCGACCGGCACCCTACCCAAAGGACTGATTAATACTTGAAGGACCCGGCAGAAAAGAAGATGATGATTATTATAAGAAGCAGAAACAGGGTACCAAAACTGTCTCTACCGCCAAAAAATCCGCTCGACACGTTTTACACCTCCCTCCTATTCACTATATGTTATGGAGTAAACAGGTTTTTGGTGAAAACTCATCAATAAATGATATCAGTTTCATTGACTATCCATTGATTGAGCGTTACTATAAACTTACAAACTTGCTTCTTAAAAGCAGATAGGAGGAACTATGTATAAAAATGATACGGTTTTTTATCCACAGGATGAAATAACCACTGTTCTGCTGCCGGTAACATTAGGATGTTCATATAACAAATGCATGTTCTGTTCCATGTATAAGGACGATAGCTACTGTGAAGTTCCCTTCGGGGATATAGAAATGCAGCTAATGAATGGATATACCTATACTGAAAAGGTGTTTTTAACTGGCGCAGATCCTATGTCGATAGGATTTGACAGGATGAAGCGGCTGCTGGATATGATACATAAGTACCTGCCGTATTGTGCATGTGTGGCCTCATATGCATCCATAAAAAGCATTCGTAAATATTCGGTTGAGGAACTGTCAATTCTTCATGATGGGGGTCTCAGACTGCTCTATATCGGTTTTGAAACAGGCAGGGATGATGTACTTAAACTGATGAATAAGGGCCATACGGTGAAACAGGCAGTTAAGCAGGCTAAGAAGCTTAATGAAGCAAAATTATCGTTTAATTCTATTATAATGTACGGAATAGCCGGTAAAGGCGAAGCTGCAGACAACGCGGCTGCAACCGCCGGAATGATTAATCGGTTTACAACCAGTAAGGTTATTACCATGAACCTGACAATATTTCACGGAACCGAGCTAAACAACATGGTGGAAAGAGGCGATTTCATTCCTCCGGACAGAAAAGAACGGCTGTTAGAAATAAGAACACTTTTGGAAAACCTTAGTCCTAAGCAGCCAATGATATTTGATACAACACACCCGACAAATATAATCAGGATAAAATGCACACTACCTCGTGACAAAGAAAGATTGGTAGATGAAGTAACAGACCGGATAAAGGTTTTGAAATAAATGATAAAACAGAGGCCCTTTAAGCCTCTGTTTTTCTGTGGACACCGTGGAAAAAAGATTTCTTATCTTTCTCCAAAGAGAGCGCCAAATT
>CAZGUG010000077.1:0-6621 GCA_964529035.1 uncultured Clostridium sp. | reverse complement strand
CTGACTGTAGACTAAAGTTTACTTTTGCTGTCAACAATGGTATAATGTTGTTGACAATTCAATAACATCCGCCGGGGGTGCCGAAAGGCTGAGAGGTATATGCCAACCCTTTGAACCTGATCTGGGTAATGCCAGCGAAGGGAAACTAATAAGGTTTCTAGCACTCCGGACAGGAGTGCTTGTTTTTTTATCAAATAAACGGGAAAGGAGCAAGCAGTAAATGATTGGCAAAGTGAACGATGATTTCTTTAAAAAGGCTGTCCTTCCTTCAGTCGGGGCATCGGCACCGCAGGTTATAGTGGGACCGCAGATGGGAGTGGACGCAGCCGTATTAAAGGTGGGCGAAATGTATATGGCAGTGGCAGAGGACCCGATTTTCCCCGGCCCCACCATGTCGCCCGAGGATTTCGGCTGGATTACGGTACATATCGGGGCCAGTGACATATCGGTAACGGGTATTGAACCCCGGTTTATGACATATTCGCTCCTGATGCCCCCGGGGACCCCGGAAGACTATATAACCCGCCTTGTACACAGCATAAGCGAATCGGCAAAAGAACTTGGTATTTCAGTAGTCGGCGGCCATACAGGGTTTTACGGAGCGGTTACGATACCTACCATCGGTGGAATTACCGTTTGGGGATTCGGTGATAGTTATATTACACCGGCCCAGGCAAAGGTAGGGGATGCCGTTATTATAACCAAGGGTGCCGCCATCGAAGCCGGTGCGCTGTTGGGCAGTGAACTGGGCTCCAGCCTGCAGTCGGCCGGCGTGGATGAAGAGCTGGTTAAGCAGGCTGCCGGCAGGATAAAAGAAATGACCGTTGTAAAGGATGCAAAGCTGGCAATGGCCTGCAGCGGGGTTCATGCCATGCACGACGCAACCGAAGGAGGCCTTGCCAGAGGTTTGTGGGAAGTGGCAGAAGCCTCCGGTGTAGGCCTTAGGATTGAACGGGCCGAAGTTTTGCTGCCGCCCGACATCCAGGCGGTCTGTAATCATTTCGGGTTAAACCCCTACGAAGTAATAAGCGAAGGTACCCTGGTGTTAACCGCAGACCGGCAGGCAGCAGAAGAGATTACCCGGACCTATACAAGGGCGGGCATCCCGGCCGCCGTCATCGGCAAAGTGATCCCAATAAATGAGGGCAGGTACTGGTTTGAGCCCGACGGAAGTCGGGAGGAGCTTGTACCGCCACCGGTCGACCGTTTCTGGGAAGTGTTTTTTGCTGCACTGGAACAAAATGCAAGGGAGGAAGGGCTATGAAAAAAGTACTCACGATAGCCGGTTCGGACTCCTGCGGCGGAGCCGGAATCCAGGCGGACATTAAGACCTTCAGTGCACTCGGTACATACGGAATGAGCGTTATTACAGCAGTAACCGCCCAGAATACCCTGGGGGTAACCAATGTACGCGAATTGGACCAGGAAATTATCAGGGACCAGATTGATGCAGTTTTTACGGATATCAACGTGGACGCAGTTAAAATCGGAATGGTTTCCAGCAGCGA
This sequence comes from uncultured Clostridium sp., assembly GCA_964529035.1. Lineage (GTDB taxonomy): Bacteria > Bacillota > Clostridia > Ch29 > Ch29 > CAZGUG01. The sequence goes on along the minus strand of CAZGUG010000077.1, from coordinate 5,113 downwards.
AATTATTAGAACCGTTGGTGACGCACTGCGAAAATACCATCCGGAAAACATAGTAATAGACCCTGTTATGGTGTCCAAAAGCGGATGCCATCTGTTAAAGCCCCAGGCGCGGGACGCTTTGATAAGGGTGCTTCTCCCCCTGGCCGGTGTTGCTACTCCCAACCTGTATGAAGCGGAAGTAATAACCGGCAGGAAAATTAATTCCCTTTCTGAAATGGAAAAGGCGGCTGTGGATATCTATCGGATGGGAGCCCGGTACGTAGTGGTAAAGGGCGGCCACCTGGAAGGGGATGCAGTGGATGTGTTCTATGACGGTCGGAGCTTCCGTCGCCTGGAAAGCAAAAGGATATCCACCCGGCATACCCATGGTACCGGCTGTACCTTCTCGTCGGCTATTGCGGCTTTTCTGGCCAGGGACTTCACGGTGGAAGAAGCAGTAGCCAAGGCAAAGGAATACATCACGGGGGCCATTGCCGCCGCATTTCCTTTGGGCGGTGGAGTAGGCCCTACCAATCACTTTTATCTTTTCCCCTGTTCTACTGATGTATAATACAATCTGGTAAGGAAGGTGAAAACATGACGCACGACTACAGGCTGTACCTTGTGACCGACAGGGAAATACTTAAAGGAAGAGACCTTCTGCAGGCGGTGGCAGAAGCCCTTGCCGGAGGGGTCACCCTGGTCCAACTGCGGGAAAAGAATACTTCCGGCCGCGAGTTCTATCAGTTGGCAGTTTCAATGAAAGGCCTGACCGCAAGATTTGGTGTCCCGCTTTTGATTAATGACAGGCTGGATATTGCCCTGGCTGTCCAGGCGGACGGAATACATATAGGCCAGGAGGACCTGCCCCTTCCGGTGGCAAGAAAACTGCTGGGACCGGAAAAAATAATCGGTTATTCTGTTTCCAATACCGAAGAAGCCGTCTACGGCGAAAAGCACGACGCTGATTACCTGGGAGCAGGACCTGTTTACACTACTGCTACGAAAAAAGTCAAGACATCCACCCTTGGACCGACCGGACTTAAGAGAATAAAACAAACGGTATCAATACCCGTTGTGGGCATCGGCGGAATCAACCTTGGAAACATTCAGGAGGTCAAGACTTCAGGAATCGACGGAGTTTCCATAGTATCAGGCATTCTCGGCAGCGACCGGCCGGGCCATACCGCCTCGTTAATCCGCCGGGTATGGGACAATGGCTGAGAAAGGATGAATACCAAGTGCAGTGGATTTTCTTTGTTGACTTTGACGGCACCATTACCAAAAAAGACGTTTGTGAAGCTATGGTTAGGGAGTTTGCGGCTGACGGATGGCAGGAAATTAACCTTTTGTGGGAACGGAAAAAAATATCCACCGAAGAATGCGCCAACAGGACTTTTCAGCTCTTCCGGGCCAGCCTTGAGGACCTTGACACGCTTCTTGGCACCATAGCCATAGACGAATACTTCAGAGATTTTGTTGATTACTGCCGTTCAAACCACCATTCTCTCCATATATTGAGTGATGGCTATGATTATATAATTGACTATATATTGAAGAAACATAACCTTCACGTGGAATACTTTGCCAACAGGCTTATATATAATGACGGTTTCACCATATCCTGCCCCCACCACAACCCCGACTGCGGCATATGCGGTACCTGCAAGAGTACTTTGCTGACAAAACTCAACCCGGAAGGCCGTCGGGCTGTCTATATCGGTGACGGAACTTCGGATTTGTGTCCTGCCGCTGCCAGCGATATAGTGTTTGCCAAGGGAAGGCTACTTGAGTACTGCCGACAAAAAGGTATCAATGCCCACCCCTTCGATAACTTCGGGGATATCCTGTCGTGGCTGATGCTGAGAAAATTTTAAAAGCCCCGGAACACCGAGGCTTTGCTTTCTCAATATGCTGTATATCATACGGCCCTATGAACTGCTGTTTACAAACTTGATGGGGTCCACCACGTTCCCGTTCACTTCGACTTCGAAATGCACATGGGGTCCGGTACTTATTCCGGTGCTCCCCACCCTTGCAATTACCTGGCCCTTTGCAACCCTGTCTCCCACCTTTACGAGGTTTGCACTGTTATGGGCATAACGGGTTCTAATACCGTATCCGTGGTTTATTACAATTACATTACCGTATCCGCCCTGTTTTCCTGAAAAGACCACTACTCCCTTTCCCGGCACCCTTATAGAAGTACCCGACCTTGCGGCAATATCCACTCCCTCATGGAACTGGTACCTCCGGCTGAAGGGGTGTCTTCTGCCGCCGAACCTGGAAGTTATTGTCCCGGATACCGGCAGAAATGAAGGCCTGGCTTCAAGATACTCAAGCCGTGCATCCACGTCGTTCAACAGCTTATCCAACTGTTCCTTCTGAATATCCATCTGCCCGGACAGTACCTGTACCGAATCCGCCAGCTGCAGCTGGTTTATCGAACTCATCATTACCGGCTGTATCCGTTCAACCCTGGCAAATTCCACATCTTTCGCTGCGGCATTTCTTTGGACACCGCTTCTGGATGCCATAAGGGTACCATGGAACTCTTCCAGCCTCTTATCGCTGTCACTTGTAAGCCCTACCATGCTTCTGACTTCGCCGTCAAATTCAATTAGTTCCTCCATCTTTTCCCTTACCATATCACTGTAATTGTACAGGCTGGCTATTACGGCGCCCTGCCGCCGGTTATCGTTTTCCAGGTATTCAATCCTGTTAAGGGCGATTTTATGGTTTTGATCCAAATACAAATAACCCGAAGTCAGGGCAACGCTGTAGGATAAAAATACCGCTGTAAGCAGCGCAGTATATTTCAGCAATACTTTGCTTATGCGGATCTTTTTAACATCCTTGTCGGGGTGTGTAACAAACATAAGGGTTATATGATTTTCCCGTGTTTTGGTAAAGGCTTTCTTCATTTTTACCTCCGAAAGAATTTTGGGCAAATCAAGAAAATTGTTCCACCTATATTATTTAAACAAAGATGCAAAAAATCCTTCTAAAAAATTATGTAATTTGTCCGAAAAATAAAATTATTTTTGCTTGTTTCTTAGCATCAGGTGAAGCAGAGGAAGTCCCAACAGGTAACATGCAGCTGTCTGCCCGACCGTTACATATATACAGGCCGCCCACCAGGGCATATTGTACAATACCGACAGGTAGCCGCCTACTATTACACCGTTAATCAACACCGGCGGCAGCGGAGCCAGCCATGGCCTTGTCGTTTTGGACGTCAGCCATGCGGCAATTAATGTTGCCGTACTGCCCAGGCCGATGTCCCATATTCCAAGTCCCCCCAGGAAATTGGCTGTTAAACACCCAGCGAACAGCCCCATCACAGCTTCGGGCCACAAAAAAGGTAATACCGTCAGGGCCTCTGCTATGCGCACCTGCACAGGGCCGTAGCTTATCGGAGCAAAGGATACTGTCAATGCTGCATATATCGCCGCTATCATTGCCCCCCGGGCTATCATTGTTATCTTTTTTTTGTTATTCAAGATGTTCCCTCCTTGTTTTTTTAGGCGGGTTACTGCGACCGCCAAGTAAAAAACCGCCTATATCGACGGCTTTACCTGTTAACATTATACACCATTACAGCCTTTCATTCCTACAATTTTCTTATGGTTTTTTATATGTTCAGCCCTTAATCACCGCTACGGTTTTTAGTTTTTTTACCGGCTCAATCAAGTCCAGCTGCTGACTGATTACAAAATCAATGTCTTTGTAGGCAAACCTGCATTCTTCGGAAACATCCGCCTTTTTCCGCTTGCCCAGTATTACGCCCCGCTCTTTAAGGTCAAGCACAGTTTTTTGCACGGCAAACTGTTTTTTTGCCTGCCGCCTCCCCATTTTTCTGCCCGCCCCATGGCTGCATGAGCAGAAGCTTTCGGGGTTACCCCTGCCCCTGACAATATACGAATAGCTGCCCATCGCCCCCGGGATAATACCAATGTCTCCTTCTCCGGCCCTTATCGCGCCTTTCCTGTGTACCCATACATTTTTCCCGTAATGATGCTCCAATGCGGCATAGTTGTGGTGGGCGTTCACTACATTTCCAAATTCAATGCCAGGTATTCTCTTTGATAACCGGTCCTTAACCACTTCCAACATCACCTGCCTGTTTTCGCTGGCAAAGTCCAGGGCCAGTTTCATCCACGAGACATAGGAAGCGGCCGGCCCGGTTTCAATCGGCAAAAAGGCCAGTTCATATCCTTCGGGCACGCCGGAAGAAAGTTTCTCATTGAGCTTTTCGGCCCTGTCGTTAAAAAACCTGGCAACCTTATAGCCAAAGTTCCTGCTGCCGCTGTGTACCATAATGCACAGCTTTCCCCCTTCATCCTCCTGCAGTTCTATAAAATGATTGCCTCCGCCCAAAGTGCCTATTTGATAGTACCCCTCCTCGATTTGCGGCAGCCCTTCCGGCACCTTTCTTTTGCTTAATTCCCCGGCAAAGTCCGACCGGTTAAGTGTTTTGCACTCCTGCTTTTTTGTATGATGGTTAAAACCGGTGGGGATATCCCGCATTATCTGCCCCACCAAAGCTTTGTACTCTTCAGCCGTCAAACGGTCCTTATGTATACTGGTTTCAACGAAGGCCACTCCGCAGCCTATATCAACCCCTACAGCATTCGGAATGACCGCATCTTCCACCGCTATTACGCCGCCAATCGGCATGCCGTACCCTTTGTGAACATCCGGCATTAATGCCACCCATTTATACGCGAAGGGCAGGTTTGCCAGGTTTAATGCCTGCTCCAGGCAGCCCTCTTCCACTTGGGCCCTGTTTTCAAGCCATATCTTTATCGGTACCCGCTGCCTCTTCTTTTCATAGATTACAAACATTTCTTCACCACCCCATGCCGCATACAAAAAAATAACCCCTGGAACAGGGGATAAAGATGGTGGGGCGAACAGGGATCGAACCTGCGAAACCTCTACCATGTCAAGGTAGCGCTCTCCCAACTGAGCTATCGCCCCGAAAGATGGAGCGGATAACGGGAATCGAACCCGCATAGCCGGCTTGGGAAGCCGGTGCTCTGCCACTGAGCTATATCCGCACCCTACCGTGATACTATTATAACCGTTTTTGCATCCACAATCAATATCATTATTTGTTAAGTCATTGTTT
>CAZGUG010000076.1:0-6641 GCA_964529035.1 uncultured Clostridium sp. | reverse complement strand
AATTATAGGAATATACAAAAAATTTAAAACAGCTTACTGATCATAATTCATATTTATGAATAAGTCGCATCCTTCCTATTTTATGACAGTACAGGATTAAACATAAATGATAAAAATGTATTTTGAAATGAGGAGATACTGTGGACAAAAACAATTGGGATATCGGCCTGAGGATAAAGCTTTTTATCTCTACGTTTCTGATGTTTTTGGCTTTTTCGGAGCTAACAGGTATAAAAAAATCCGAATTGAGATACCGATAGCTGATAAAGCCGGGTTTAAAGTGCTTCTCAGGGACTGCGTACAATATTCCAGACTAAAAATTATTAGCGAAGACAATGATGCTTTCCTGTTAAAGCCAAAGCTTGCCTGGACAGAATTATGGCTATGGAATGAAAGAGTTACTGTAACTGTAGAAGAAAATCAAGCAATAATAAAGGGGCCCGCTATATATGTGGAGAAACTGATATAATCATAATTCTGGGGACGGTTCTTTTGATTATGATTGGTTCCGGGAACTGATTAATTATAACTTAGGCGTGCAGCAAGGAGGTTCGGGAAGTTGAAAAAAGCGCATATAATGTTGATAATCGGCATAATAACCTTTGTTGCGGTCGGGTGCAATCAACCTGTACCGGATATTGAAGACTTATCATATGAGGATATTATTAACAATCAATATGGCAACCCCTCAGCAGCCATGGAAGCAGACAAAATCCTGTGGAAGAAAATCATCAATGAGAAAGAGGCCGTTCTTTTATTCCTCAACCGGGAAAACACAACCAGTGCTGCAAGAATAGCTAATATAGGCGATGAATATAAAGCATCGGTTTCTGCTCCTGTAGGCGGAAGCGGTGACGAGGCAATCAGCTGGCAATGGTCATTGCTGTGCAGACCTCCAGCAGAGACTAATCCGGAAGTAGCTGCTATAGTATGGGGTTATATTTATTCCCCGGATGTGGAAAAGGTGCTTGTTGGCTCCCATGATAATGCTACATCCTTTGAAGAAACCCAAATTCTGCAATTTGATGAATACAATATAAGACTATATTACTTCCTGATCGATGATGAAACAGGACTTGACTATGATACCATAGCTGCCTATGACACTTTGGGGAACATTTTGTACAGCAACCGCGATCTTGAATAATCGGTTAGCCCTTTATTAGGGGGGTATGATTTGAATAACTCAAAAACGAAGGGACTTATTGAAAACCTGAGTATCTCCGCCCCAATCAAACGGTTTATCGCATATCTTATAGACTATGCTCCAATTCTGGTGATTGTTTTTTGCATTGCATATTTCTCAGGATTTAAGGAAGTTCTCCGGCAGTTTTTATCCGAAAGACCCTTTGTTTATACTGACGATTATATAATTTGGAAAAACCATATACAAAATATTTCGTTCCTATTATACTGCATATATGCTTCCTTCATGGAATGTACAAGTCACCAGGGAACCTTCGGCAAGAAGATTATGGGTATAAAGGTGGTAGGTCTTGACGGGGAAAAATTAAGTCCCATAGGCTCGGTTAAACGAAATATGTTCAAATTCATATCCTATTTACCATATTCGCTGGGCTTCATATGGGCGTTATTTGATAGAAACCACCGGGCATGGCATGACTACTTCGCAAAAACGATTGTAGTGAACAGGCATGTTGGAAGCGGAGGGTAATTCCATGGATAGAATGAATAACAGAACAATAATCGCATACGCTCTATTTTGCCTGGCGGCACCGCCGCTAATAATCAATCCCGGGCTTGGGCAGCTGGCTTTATCGTCGCTTGCTGTGGTTTTTTCCTTCGTACTTGCATCAAAGGCGGCAAAAGACATCGCCAATGCGCATAAATCATTGGCCTATGCCGGTGGACAGACGATAGCTATAGTCGTTATTGCAGCTATATTATATATCGCTGCAGCAGGCATACGGGATGCTTCGCCCTTGCCGTTTACAGCATCGGCCCTTCTGGTTTTCCTGTGTGTAAACCTTCTTTTCCTGGCGTTATATCATTTGGCCGGGCGGCAAGCGAAAAAAATTATAATCGGTATGACAGTCATACTTATTGGTGCTTGTGTTCTTCATAACCTCCCCCGGAGCATCGATGTGACCAGGGCGAATATGCTAAGAGCCAATAGCGAAATCCAGATTATTTACAGGTATAAGAACGATCTATATTATGCCTCTAACAGGTATAACGACATTCACAGGTTAGGCGCTGACGGAAAGATTTTCAAAATACATGAAACCCCACGTATTAAAAAAAGAGATGATATTACTCTATGGCTTGATGATAACATGTTGTATTTCCACAGCAAAGGAAAATGGTATTGTATGAATCTGGATACAGGCAGCATTGTCGAGGCGCCCAGTTTTCAAGCGGACGGTGCAAAACATCTCGACCGAAGGTATGATTTTTTAGGCAATCACGAATACAGACAAAAAATTGGTTATATTAATCATTGCAAAATACACAGCGACGGATACATATATTTTTCCACCAATGAAGGCTTGTACAGAACCAGGCCCGGCAGTGATGTCGCTGTACCATTGATTAGAGGAGAAATACCGTTTTTTGATATATACGGCGATAGAATAATATATTATGATGTCAATAGAACACCGCAAGTCAACGAGTACAAAAACATATCTTTCCTGCACGAGCAAAGCTGAACCGGTTATCATTATACATACTTTGATCGATTATTAACCCATACTAGACTTAAGAAATCTCAGGGAGGGAAACAATGGACACTTTGATGAAAAACATAGAGTTCTCAAAGGCACTTGACCTGAGAGGCCTGATATCCTACCAGCAGGGTCAGGTTATAAGCAGGACCATCGCCCAGATATCCACCGCCAGCATTACGCTGTTTTCGCTGGACAAGGGGGAAGGCATCAGCACCCACACAACCGCCGGGGACGCCATGGTCCAGGTGCTGGACGGAACGGCGGAGATAACGATAGGGGGTGATGTTTTTAACGTTAAAGCCGGTGAAACCATAATAATGCCCTCGGATATCCCCCATGGGCTGGAAGCCAGGGAAAGGTTCAAAATGCTTCTGACCGTAATTAAGCGGTAATATCTAAAAGAGGAGAGTGATTAGAAAATGGCAGGAAGATTACCCCCCTTTGTAGAAAAGTTCGCAGCATCCGACAGCAAGCTGTATGATACAGTTTCGGAGGTCCAGGAAATAGCCTATCCGGAAGACGGGCTTGGCAGAAAGACCGCACTGCTTATTACCCTTGCCATTGATGCATCCAAGGGAGCCGCCGCCGGCGTGGCTACGCTGGCAAAACAGGCAAGGGCGGCCGGTGCTTCCGAAGAGGAGATAAAGCAGGCAATCCGCATAGCATATTATGTTGCGGGGATGCAGACTCTGGCTGCTGGAAGCGCCGCCTTTGAAGAATAAAGCTGTGTAATAGGAGGGTTGGAGTATGAACGTTGCGATGCTGCAGTTGGAGGTTAATGATAACCGGTCTAAAGATGAGCGTATACAGCATGTAAGGGACATCCTGGCCGGGGTTTACCGGGAAAACAGACAGCCCCACCTTATACTGCTGCCCGAGATATGGGGAACCGGGTTCTTCAACTTTGACAATTATAACAATGAGAGTGAGGAGACCGAAGGACAGACCTATTCAGCCCTTGCACCCTGGGCGGAAAAACTCGGATGCTATATTTTAACCGGTAGCTTCGTGGAAAAGGAAGGCAAAAACCTATTCAATACTTCGCTGCTTATTGATCCCGACGGAAATATAGCTGCCAGATACAGAAAGATACACCTTTTCGGCTACCGGTCCAGGGAACCCGAAGTGCTGGCTCCCGGCAGCAGAATAACTGTAGCCCAGACCAAGTACGGCGTATGGGGAATAACCACCTGTTACGACCTGAGGTTTCCCGAACTGTACCGGAAAATGGTGGATAAGGGAGCGGAAGCCTTCCTGGTGGTGGCCGCATGGCCGATGCCAAGGCTGGAGCACTGGGTAGTGTTCAACAAAGCCAGGGCGGTGGAAAACCAATGCTTCCTTATATCCTGCAACTGTGCCGGCAGCCACGGCGGCGTGACCTTCGGCGGGAACAGCATGGTGGTGGACCCCTGGGGCGAATGCATAGCCTCCGCCGGGGAGAAGGAAGCGGTTGTCTGGGCGGAGATAGACCCGGGAGAAGTGAAAAGGAACCGCAGTACCTTTCCGGTGTTAAAGGACAGGGTTTTATGACAGCCTAATGAACATGTGACCATTCAGTATATGCGCCGGCGGGTATAACCCACCGGCTTTTTACCCGTAACGGATACAACAGGATATACGGTTTCATCCCTTAATAATTATCATAAAATTATACATAGGGTGGTGGATTAATTGTATAACAAATCGGAAATCCGGTGGATTTTCAATAACAGGGCAAGGGCGGATCGGTATGACAGGACGCCGGTAACAGCCTTTGCGGAGGATGAGGTTAAAAGGGTAAGGAGTTTCCACAGAAGTTTCAGCGAGTACGCTCCCACACCCCTGCACGGATTAGGCAACCTGGCCCGGGAGCTGGGGGTGAAGGGCATATGGGTTAAGGACGAATCTAAACGGTTTAATCTAAATGCCTTCAAGGTGCTGGGCGGGTCCTACGCCATTGGCAGGTATATAAGCAGGGAACTGGGTATTGACATGGATAAACTGTCCTTTGACGGGCTAAGAGGTATCAACGATAAAGAGAACCTCGGGAAAATGGTATTTGTAACCGCCACCGACGGCAACCACGGCAGGGGAATTGCGTGGGCAGCCAGCCGGCTGGGCCAGAGGTCGGTGGTGTTTTTACCCAAAGGAGCTGCCAAAGCACGGGAGCAAAACATAAAGAAAGAAGGTGCCGAGGTCCATGTCCTGGACGTTAATTATGACGATGCGGTCAGGTATGCCAGGGAATATGCGAACGCAAACAACGGAATATTCGTACAGGACACGGCATGGGAAGGCTATACCGAGATTCCGGGATGGATTATGCAGGGATATGCCACCATTGCCCATGAGATTACCGAACAACTGGGAACCCATGGTATTAAAAAACCCACGCATATTTTCCTGCAGGCCGGTGTGGGTTCCTTTGCAGCTTCCATGCAGGCGTACTTTGCCGGCAGGTATCAGGCGGAAAGACCTGTAACAGCCATTGTGGAGCCGGACAAGGCGGACTGCATATACAAGTCCGCTACTGCCGATGACGGTACGGCCCATACCGTAACCGGCGACCTTGATACCATCATGGCGGGGCTGGCCTGCGGTGAGCCCAATACCGTTGCGTGGAACATACTGAGGGATTATTCGGACATGTTCTTTTCCTGTCCCGATTACGTGGCTGCCAGGGGTACAAGGATACTGGCAACCCCCGTTTCCGGTGACCCGGCTATTATATCCGGCGAATCCGGTTCGGTGGGCATAGGGCTTTTAAGCCTGCTGCTCGGACGGGAGGAATACGGCGAAGCAGTCAGACTACTGGGGATAGAAAAGGATTCAAACATATTGTTTATCAGTACCGAAGGAGATACCGATCCCAGGGGTTACAGAAAAATTGTGTGGGACGGCCTTATGCCCACACCGGGGGCCTTTGAGTAAACAACAATAAAACTAGAATAAGAAACAGGAGCAAACAAAAAGAACCGTCCCCTTTGTTTTCATCCCTTTGTTTTCAAACAAAAAGAACCGTCCCTATTGTTTCATATTGTTTCAAAAAACTTTTTTGCGGTGTTTGGGGTATATATAAGTAAGAGGGCAGACGCGAAGGATGGGAGGATACGGATGGACATACAGCTTATACGCGAGATTAAAAACGGGAACAAAGACTCCTTCAAAGAGTTGTACGAGATTTATGCCGACGGTGCCCTGCGGACAGCGACGGGTATTACGGGGGACAGACAGTTGGCCGGTGATGCGGTACAGGAGACCTTTATACGCGTATACCGGAACTTAGATAGCTTTGATATTGGCAAACCGTTCAAACCGTGGTTTTACCGCATACTGACAAACGAGTGCAGCCGCCTGCTGCGTAAGAAGCCCCGGATGGTTTCGTTAAACCGGATATGTGACGAGCAGGGCTGCCAGGTAGCCGACAGAGAAAGGGAGGATTACACCGACCTGTACAATGCAATTAAGTCGCTGAAGGATATATACCGCGTACCAGTAGTTCTGAAATACCTGCAGGGTTTTTCTGAAAAGGAAATGGCGGGCATACTGGGGCTCAACCAAAACACCGTAAAGTCAAGGCTGTTCAAGGCAAGGAATATGCTCAGAAAAAAGTTGGAAGCCGGTGAGGGGAGGATTGGACTTGGACGCAAGGGATTGGGATAAAAAAATAGAACAGGCGCTTAACCAAGGAACAAGGGTTGATCCGGAAACCAGGGAAAATGTATGGAACAATATAGAAAGCAGGCTGTATACCGGCGGCGGCAAGGAGAGCACTTCACACATGAAAAGAAAAAGGAATTTTATAAGGCTTGCCGCATCGGTGGCGGCGATTGTCATACTGGTGGCAGGGCTTAATACTCAGCCCGGTCTTGCACTGGTAAACAGGATTAGGGAACTGTTCGATCCGGAAAAGAATATAACCCAGGATATAGAAGGCACGCCCGAGGAGCGGAATGTGAAGCTCAACGAAGG
>CAZGUG010000075.1:0-6973 GCA_964529035.1 uncultured Clostridium sp. | reverse complement strand
TGATGTGTTATGAAAATTGAAAAGGTTAGCGATTACAAAGTAAAAATAACCATCAACTCGATTGACCTTGAAGAAAGAAATATCGGTATGGACGATCTGGTATACAACAGCCCCAAGGCACAGGAACTGTTCTGGGATATACTATACCAGGCCTATGTTGAACAGGGCTTTGAAGTTAAGGATGAACAGCTTATAGTTGAAGCTATACCCAATTCCAGGGATACTTTTGTAATAATTATTACTAAATATCGAAACCGACAGATGCTCAAACCCGGCCCCGGCAAATTCATTAAAGGTGCCGATACAAAAAAATCCGTCAAACCGAAGGAAATATGCTTTAGTTTTGACGACCTTGAGGATGTCATCGGTCTCAGTAAAAGGATTATTGATACTTACAGAGGTGACAGTTCCGCTTACCGGCACGAAGACACCTATTATCTCGTTCTTAAACCCTATGACACATATCCCAACCTTTCGGTTGAAACCATAGCCGAAGAATACGGCTTTCGTTGTAAAACGGCGGAATTATATCTGAAGGAATACGGAAAAACCCTTGTGGAAAACAGTGCTGTGGAAATTCTGGCGTGGTGTATATAAAAAGACTGCCTTTGGCAGTCTTTTTTCTATGCTCTCTGTTCTATCATTCTTTTCTTTTTGTTTCTCTTGGCCCTGTAAAGCAACACATCCGCCCTTTCCAGGAACGTATTTATATCCTCACCACCGTAGTTTATCAGGCTGACGCTTATGGTCACTTCACCCGGCCGTGTTTTGTATACCGTACTTTCAATTGCAGCGGCTGCACGATTCATTACAACCCTTGCACTGGATATATCAATTTCGGGCAGTATAACAGCAAATTCATCGCCGCCGAACCTTGCCACAATGTCGTATGCCCGGGTGTTCTTTTTCAGAGCGCGGCCGACTTTCTCCAGTGCAATATTACCCTCCAGATGGCCGTATTTATCGTTATAGGATTTAAAATTATCACAATCTATAAATGCCATTGCCAGGGGCCGTTTATACCTTCTGGCCCTGTCCATTTCTTCCTGAAGCCTTATTATAAAATACCTGTAGTTGTATACCTTGGTAAGTTCGTCTATGATAAGATTTTGAAACAGATATGAAAAACACCTGTGTGTCTGAAACAGGCAGTACACAAAAAACGCTACAATTCCAACCGTCCATAACATTTTTTTACTTTGTCCAATATCAGAATACATTAGAAGGATAACCAACAGCACTGAAAGCAGCAGAAACAGGACATACATTTTGGCTTTGTATTCTATTTCTCTTAACCCCTTCATTCAAACCCCTGCCCATCCCAACTTTATATAATTATATAACACTGTCCACTTTTATGGAAGTCCTATATAAAAAACTACAAAAAAAAACACCAAATATCAGAACCGGGGACATTTATCCTGCCCCGGAGCTCAGCTCCGGGACAGGATAAATGTCCCCCTCTTCCTATTTACCTGCTACAATCTTTACATCGCGCTGGTGTTCCGCAGACACCTTGCCGTCAACATGCCTCGTACTGTTATGGAAATGAACGTCAAAATGCCCGGCAAAACCGTTGTTTTTAATATGCTGAACATCATGGGGCATTGCGCTGGCGGAAGCGGCAATTTTCCTGCCCTTTACTTCAACTATAACGGGACGGGTGCCCCAGCTCCAGCTGCCGCCCCATACATTCTTCATGGTATTGGTATCCTTTACGGTAAGCGGCTCAACATCCGCATGGTTTGCCCCGACTGTTCTTCTGGCGTTCCAGGATACGCCTGTATAAAAATCGGTAATCTTTGCATCGGCACCTATCGGCCATACATACTGGGCTTCACTCCACCAATCCAGAAGTTCTCCATACTGCGGTCCCGGAGTTGGTTTAACCGGAACATGGTGCACCGGTATTTTGAGCTTTTGTCCCGCATATATTACCGAGCTTTCCATAAGGCCGTTCGCATCCAGTATTTCCCGGTATGGAACCCCGTATTTTATTCCCAGAGACCAAAAATCGTCTCCCCTTTGCACGGTATGGTCTATATACGTGACATAGGGTTTTTGTCCCGCCGACGGTGGATTTTTTTCGTTTGCCGGTGGCGGGGTTTGGTTCTGGCCGCCCCCCTGCGGAATATAGATCGTCATACCGGGATACAGTACTGTGTCGGCTGCTGCGTCATTTGCCTTCATCAGGCTGTTAATGCTTATACCATATGCATTACTTAATATCCAGAAGGTATCCCCCTGCTTTACGGTATGCCTTTTGACCGTTTGTGGCAGTTTTATACGCTGCCCGCTGTAAAGGACATCACCGCTTCCTGCTCCGTTAAGTTTCAGCAATTCATTCATGTCAATGCCCATCCTTTGGCCAATCTTCCAGTATGTATCCCCGGGTTTTACCGTGTAACCGGTATCCGCCGTGGGTATGGTAACCCTTTGTCCCACGTACAGGACGGAGTATCCATTAGCACCGTTTGCAGATAGCAGTTCCTGTAAGTCCGCCCCATACCACTGGCTAATTTTCCAATATGTATCCCCCGGCGAAACTGTATGTACGGAATCTGCCCTGGCTATACCTCCCCCTGCAGCCGTCACGGCAAAAACAATGGCTGCAACCATTACAGTTTTTTTAATTATCCCCATTCAACCACCCTTTCTAATTTTGCTGTATTTTGGTTAACATAAATCTACAGATTATATATTCTACAAGATATGCCGCTTCCCTTGTGGTAATTTAGGGTAAAAAAAAAGAGCCTTACGGCTCGAATATTTTGAAAAACTCTCCCGGCTGCAAATAATCGTTTGAGAAGTTGGCCAGTATCTCCGGCTTGCCATCCCTGTCTATATCCCAAACTTTCATCGCAGATATTCCGTTGCTCCCCAGGGGTTCGCTTTCCCATGTTTTTTCAAGCTGATATCCCTGTCCCTCCCATAAATAAATATGGCTGGTCCAGTCGGTATAATCTCCCATATGCAGTGTTGCCACCACCTTCTGTTTTCCTTCCGCACTGCCGATGAAGGCATGGGGAACTTCCTTTGTGGAAGCCGGAAGGCTTACACGCCATAAAACTTCCCCGGTTCTTGAATGTACTTGAAGGGATGACCCATCCAGCACCAGAAATTCGTTTGTTCCGTCACCGTCCATATCGCCGACTGCTTTAATGTCAAGCTTGCTGGAAAACAGTTTGTTCTCGCGCCACCTTCTCCCATCGTAAAACACCTCAAATACGCTTCCTCCCGCAGCTTCGTCGAACACATCCTCAATATAGTACATTTTCAAAGCATCGGCATCCGAAACGGTTTGTTCAAAAACCACTGTATGGTATTCTCCGTAAGTACCCACATGATACCAGTCTATGTCCCACTCCCCTTCGCTTGAGGAGATTACAAATATGCCCTCGTTCATACTGAAATTGTTATCACTATCCCGGTCACCCGTAAGCCCCACCCTCAGTACAAGACTTTCGCGAGCTTTCTCTTTAAATCTTTTTACACCCAAAAGTTCCACCCATTCAGGTGTAATTCCGTCATCCAGCACATTGCACACTATGCCCTTCCAGTCAATATCTTCTACTTTCTCGATGTTTTCCCCATCAAAACCGTAAAGACTTATATAATACTCCACTTCCAGGCTGTCAGCAATCCTGAGAATATCCTCGGCGGTTTTTTCTATAAACACCAGTGTGAAAGTCGGTGCCCCGGCAAGGTTTCCCATTCCCCCTTCTATGACAACCCTTCCGCTCTCGAACCTTTGTGATATGTCTCTGTAATAAAGGCCGTTTAACTGCCCGTCACTATATGTATATATTCCTATGGCACTTGACGGCTCGGGCCCTATCTCTTCCCATTCGCTCCATAATCCCATGCCAAGCAGTTCATAGCTGCCGCTGCCGTTCATATCCTTAATATCAACCAGCACCGTCCGGCCCAGGCTGTCCCAGTCATTCGGTATCGCTTCCTGGAACCCGTAAGCCACCGCATCCATCGACTTAAGCTTCCACATATTGCGGTCCAGTATAAGCGAAAAGTTCAGGCTTAAGACATTTCCCAGACTGGCTGTCAATCTGTCGCCGTTCGGAAGAAAGTTTTCTATCTTAGCGCCGGCAAAGGAATCTATTTCATTGGCCCTCAGCTTCCCCAGGCCATCCCTTACAAACGCCCCCAAATCTCCCATGTCCAAATATCCGTACGATGCAAAGCTAAGGTTTGAATGCCTGAAAAAATCCTCCAGGGGGTCGAAGGTCAGCATGTTCATCTTTTCCAGGTCGTTTTGTTCCCAGGCATCCAGAAACATCCTTACCGCCTGTTCCTGATTGAGCAGTACATTGGCGGAAGGCTGCTGCTGGTCCCGACTCTCCTCCGACTGGTCCCCCACCGGAATCATAACCCAATCGCTGTTTTGCTCTTCCTGTGCCGGATGCTCTGCAGAGACTGCATCCCGGGGCCCCTGTTCCTTTTGCGCAGCGCCTCCGGTTTCCTCCGGCGTCCGGGGCGGATTCTCTATTTGAGTACTACATCCTGTAAGTATCGCAATAATAAGCAGCAACACAAAAACTTTTTTAAACATTTCATTCCCCTACCTATCATCCATTAATTAGTAACTCGTATTAATTCTACCTGTAATGTTAGACGGGTGCAACACAAAATTTGTTTCATGAATCCAACAAAAACTGCAAATAACCCTGGAATATATATACCCGTATGATGTTGCCGGGAAACAAAAATAATCAATACCAGGCTTTGGACATTTTGCAGGTAAAACAGACAGGAAAACAGGCAGGTATAGAGAATTATATAATAAAAGAACTGTATAAAAAGGAGAGACATAATAATGAAGACCAATATTTTGGGCAATACCGGCATTGAAGTAACAGAGCTTTGTTTTGGTGCACTTCCAATGGGCCCGCTTCAAAAGAATATGACCCTTGTGAATTGTGCCAAAATAGTTGAAACGGCACTCCAAAAGGGTATCAGTTTTGTTGATACGGCACAGATGTATAAAACCTATGCACCCATAAGGGAAGCGATAAAATCAACGGGGATTAGGCCTGTCATCGCATCCAAGTCCACTGCTTCTGATTATGAAGGTATGGAAAACGCAATATTGGAAGCCTTGGAACAACTTGACGTAGACTTCCTGGATATTTTCCTTCTCCACGCCGCCAGGATGGGAACCGAAGTCTTTGAAAAAAGGGCCGGCGCAATAGAATGCATGAAGGATTATAAATCAAAGGGCCTCATCAGGGCTGTGGGAATATCCACCCATGACGTCCGGGTGGCCAACCTCACGGCGGACAGGCATGATATGGATATCATGTTCCCAATAATCAACAGGACAGGAACGGGAATCTTGAACGGAACCGTTGAAGATATGCAAAGGGCTGTCCTGAAGAACCATGCCGCCGGCAAGGGAGTATATCTTATGAAGGTTTTGGCCGGCGGAAACCTGATTGACGATTATATAAAAAGCGTTGATTTTGCCAGGAGCATAGAAGGTTACCACTCCATTGCCATAGGCATGGTAAGCCCAGAGGAGGTAGACTTTAACGTTGCTTACTTCAATAACACCTTCGACCCCGAAAAAACTCCCACCCTAAAGGGCTACTCGAAGAAATACACGGTAGTGAACAGCCTCTGCAAAGGCTGTAAAGCCTGTATTGCAGCCTGCCCAAACTATGCGATAGAATACGATGAAGAAAAAAAGAAGGCATACATCAGGGAGGAAAAATGCCTCACCTGCGGTTACTGCACCTCCGCCTGCAAAGAATTCGCCATACGAACCATTTGACACTGCGATTTTGCAGTGTCCCGCCTCAGGCTTTGTTTCTTACCAGGCGCCGCTGGAAATAGATGAATACCGGCAGGGGTATGGCAATCCAGCCAAAACTCTTTATCAGGCTATTCTTCGCCCTTTCGGTCTGTCGCTCCTTCTCCTGCCGTATCATTGCTTCATAGTTTTCCCTCAGCTGTTCTTCTGTAAGCTCGGGCTGCCCGGTCTCATCACCTTCTATTCTCGGTTTTTCCGCTCCCCCCCAGCGTTTATACTCTTCAAAGGACTGATAGTAATGAGCAGGCGCTATGATATCCGCCGCGGCCATAAACACGCCCACGCTGCCGCCTATGGTCATCATAAGTGTGGCAAACAGAACCAGATAAATGTACACGTTTTTAATCACATCTTCCCCTCCCTCTCTTGATTCGGCTCTTATCCCTGCAACCACAAGAATTATCAGTAAAATAACTGCCGGAACAATTAACAATGAAATTGATATTATTGTGATTCACCTCATTTATGTTTTTTGCCTATCATTAGGTCAATAACCGTTAGACGTCTGTGCAATCATCTTTGTTCCTTAAGACCCACCCAATAACTATACCCGTGTTTTTCAAACCCCAGTTTCTCGTAGAACAAATGGGCCTTTTCCCTTTTCATATTACTGGACAATACCAGTTTATAGCATCCCTTTCCCCTGCAGACATTCATTGCAAACCCCATCATCTGTCTTCCTATACCCATTCCCTGCATACCCCTTTTCACCGCAACGTCCTCCACTATACCGGAAGGCGCTCCCATGTGGGCAAGATTATCCATTATAAGCAGTGCAAAGGTCCCCACAATCTCTTGTTTGTAAACAGCCGCATAAACATTGTAATCGGGGTAACTCTTTATTCTGTTTAATATCCCTTCCGCCTGTTCCAAAGGAAGGACCATCCCGTCATCCATCTCGGGCTGGGAATAGAGTGACAGAATATGGGGCAAATCCCCCACCAGAGCCTCGCGTATCTCCACCTCAACGATACTAAGCACCCCCCCATCCGGATTAATATAAAAATAGGCTGCCCACCGTCAGCCTTCTGTTCGTTAAATATTACTTAATTATATAATTATAACATGTATATATATTCATCCGCAATGGCTAGTCAAGTCCATATTAGTGTGTAATTTCCCCGGCGATATTTCATGGCCTCACGG
>CAZGUG010000074.1:1991-6987 GCA_964529035.1 uncultured Clostridium sp. | reverse complement strand
CTCAGCATAAACTCTATCCGGGTCTTCTTATCAAGTATTCTCTCCAGCATCTTTATCACTTCCTTCAATACCACCGGCCGGCCGCTGCCCACATTGAACACTTCGCCCACCACCGGTGACTGGGCCGCCAGCACAGTGGCGGTTACGACATCCTCAACATAGGTGTAATCCCGCTTTTGGTTCCCGTCCCCGTACACTTGTATGGGCTTTTCCCCGAGCATAGAATTTATAAAACCGCTTATACCCATATCCGGCCTCTGGCGGGGCCCGTAAACCGTGAAATAGCGCAGTGATACGGTGGGCACGCCATAGTTTTCATAGTACAGGCAGCACAGGTTTTCGGCCGCAAGTTTTGTAACGCCGTAGGGGGAATAGGGATTTTTCGGGTGCGTTTCTTTTGTGGGCAAGGCGCCATTATTGCCGTAAACCGAAGATGAGGATGCATATACTAATTTTTTTATGTCACATATTTTGGCCGTTTCCAACAGCCTCTGGGTGGCAAGGACGTTGTTTTTGACATAGCTGTCAAACCGGCCACCCCAGCTGTGCCTTACCCCAGGCTGACCGGCAAGGTGGAAGACATAATCAGTTTTGCAGGTAAGCTTTTCGAGCGGAGCCTCCAGAATGTCCCGGTCAACAAATACGAAATTACGCTGACCCGACAGCCGGTGCAGGTTTCTCTCCTTGATCTCTCTACTGTAATTGTCCAGGAAATTATCCACGCCTGTTACCTTCCAGCCCTTTGATACTAGTTTTTCGCATAAATGGGACCCAATAAACCCGGCACAGCCGGTTACCAGTGCTTTTTTCAAAACAAATGCTCCTTCCCTTGCAGATATCCGTTCCTAAATATATTATTTTTCAGCGGCTTAAAATGTGAAACCGAAGGAAAATTTGACGGCCTTTTATCACATATATACCAAAGCAGAATACTATAGTATAGAAATATATTTTATTTTGACAAAAGGGGTGAAAACTGTGAATGAGAACAATAATTTTCAGCCGGAACGGGGAAGAGTTAGGACTATAATTACCAATGCGGTTTACGGCAGCGCGACTAAAATATGCAACACCACCATATATATAAGCCCTGTGGACAGCAAGAGACCCGCCGAAGTTTTGGGATGTACGCTGAAGGGTGTCCAGATCAAAGAATGCAGTTTTGAAGAGATTATGGATAAAATGGTAAATGTCAGGGCAAACGGTATATTTGAAGTACATGTCTGGTACGAAGCCGGCGGCGATACCTATGTGGCAAAGTCAAACGCTAGATTTTCCGAAATTGTACCGGTAAGATGCCTCGGTGGCGAGAGCTACCGGAACAAGAAAATACTGGCCTGGATCTCCCAGAAGCCGGTATCCCTCGGCACTGCAGTGGTAAATAAATCCGGCTCCCCTTCGCTATCCGTTCAGGTTGAATTTGGCATCGGGGTGGAAGTCATGGGAGAGGCCATGCTGAATGTGGTTTCATATCAGCAGGAGGCATCCGAAAGAAGGACCGATGAAGAGACAATTCTGGATACCCTCGAGGTATTTAACGTAGACGCCGAAACCGAAGACGACGACTAGGAACATAGAATACCTTGTTATGGGAGTATGGTTTTTATGCATGCTCTCATTTTTTGTGACCGGCCGCAGTCCCTTCTGCCGATGCAGTAATACTCAAAACCTAAATCCTTCATGGTATCGACATCATAGAGGTTCCTGCCGTCCACAAACACAGTGCCTTTCATCAAACTTTTTATCCTGCACAAATTCAAACCTTTGAACTCGTCCCATTCGGTAACCAGTATTACCGCATCGGCATCTTGGGCAGCCCGGTAGGCACTTTTACAATAATCTATCCCGTCCAGTATTTTTTTGGCATTGGGTATGGCCTTCGGGTCATAGGCCTTAACCTTCCCCCCAAGCCTTTTTATTTCCCCTATTATATCCAGCGAAGGAGCCTGCCTTATATCATCGGTATTGGGTTTGAAGGCAAGCCCCAGGACACCGACAGTTTTGTCTTTCAAATCTCCAATACAGTCCGTCAACTTTTCCACCGGCCTCAGCTTCTGCCTTTCGTTGGTCTCAATGGCGCTTTTGACCGTCCCCAGGCTGCAGCCGTACTCGTCGGCAAGCCTAACCAGGGCACGGGTATCCTTTGGAAAGCACGACCCGCCATATCCCAATCCCGCCTTAAGAAAGTCCGCGGAAATCCTGCTGTCGAGGCCCATGCCAAGGGCCACCTCGTTAACGTCCGCACCCACCCTTTCACAGAGGTTGGCTATTTCGTTTATAAAGCTTATCTTGACTGCCAGAAAAGCATTGGAAGCGTACTTTATCATCTCGGCGCTTTCAGGATCGGTAATAACCATCCTGCTGTTCATTGGCCTGTACAGCTCGGAGAGTTTGTTTGCGGCTTCCATATTGTCCGCGCCTATAACCACCCTGTCGGGATGCATTGTATCCGACACGGCATTACCTTCCCTTAAAAACTCCGGATTTGATACTACGTCAAAATCCGTTGGCTGCTTCAGGTTGGCCTTTATTATACTTGTCATCAGTTTCTGTGTGCCTGCCGGTACCGTGCTCTTTATTACTATTATCCTGTAGCTTTCCAAATTTGCGGCAATACCCGCCGCCACTTCCTTTACCGCGCTCAAATCCGCATTCCCGTCCGGCAGGGCCGGCGTGCCCACTGCAATAAAGATTATATCCGAACGGCCTACACCGCGGCCCAAATCTTCGGAAAACTCAAGTTTTCCCTTCGATATGCCCTCCTTCATCAGCTCCTTAAGGCCCTTCTCTTGGATGGGTATTATTCCCTTTCTCAGAAGCTTTATCTTCTCCGTGTCGCTGTCGATACAAATTGCATGGTTGCCAAGGTATGCAAGGCATACCCCCGTTGTAAGTCCCACATAACCGGCTCCTATTACGCACAATCTCATGTTCCAACCTCCGCGTGATATTTTAAAACCCTGAATTTTTTATGATATGGGTATGTCCTGTGAGTTTTCCTGTAGCATAATATGCAGCCGGTATTTAACTGGTTAATTGTCCTCTTTTTATGGTATTATGTAAATATGTATACTAAACTGCATAAATACATGATTTTCATCAAACGGGAGGTAAACAGCTTTGGAACCTAACGAAAACAAAAAAAGAAAAGCAGCAGAGAAATGTACCATGCATTTTGAAAGCGGCTATAACTGCTGTGAAACGGTAGTTCTGGCATTCAGTGAACTGCTTAATGTGAACTGTTGTGAAGTAATACCGAGAATAGCCACGCCCTTCGGAGGTGGCATTCATGGAAGAAACCATATGTGCGGCGCCCTTTTGGGAGCCGTAATGGCGGTGGGGCTGAAACACGGCAGGAATACTAAGGACGGGGACCGGGAAGCGTCATCGGAAAAAGCGGGAAGAATAGTTGAAAAATTTACACGGAAATATGGCAGTGCAAACTGTATCGATATTATCGGGTATGACCCCAACCACCCGGAAAAAATTATCCGGGACAAAAAGCATATAAGGACCACTATATGCGGCCCTCTTATAAAACAGGTAGCCGAATGGCTGTGGGAAGAGCTAGAATAGTGCATCATGCCGCCGGGCTAAACAGCCATTCGGCGGTTTTTTATTCAAGGGTTTTGGTGTATTCGGTCAGCTTCTCCAGTCCTTTTTTAAGCATCCCGGTATCGCAGGCGTACCCCATCCTGAGCCAGCCATCCATGTCAAAACACTTTCCGGGTACAAGCATGGTGCCGTTTTTCTTAAACAGCCCTAGGCAGAACTTATCAGAGGCTATCGGGTACTCATATTTGAGAAAAGCCGTAGTACCCGCCTTTGGCCTTACATAGCTTATATTTTCCTGCCCTGATACCCAGTCATATAATACATCTGCGTTCTTTCTTATTATCCCGAGGTTTCTTTCCATTATCCTACCGCAGTTTTTAAGTGCCAATACCGAGAGTGTATCGTCCAGCATACCACAGCTTATGGTAACGTAATCCCTGTGCCTGAAGCATTCCTTAATAACTCCTTCCGGGCCGGCTATCCAACCCAGCCTTAAGCCCGCCAGTGAATACACCTTGGACATGCTGCCGGTGCTTATGCCTCTATCGTAGATATCCACAATGGAAGGCACTGTCATATCCTCATGGTGCAGGAGGCCCCGATAAACCTCATCGCACAATATATAGGCCCCGCTTTTGTCCGCGATGTCCGCAATCTCCCTGAGCATTTCTTCTTCCATCAGCGCCCCTGTTGGATTGTTGGGATTATTGAGTATAATCATATCGACGCCATCTTTCACAATACACCTTAACTCGTCCATATCCGGCAGAAAACCGTTTTCGGGTTTTAAACCAAGCAGTGTGACCTGTGCTCCGAAAGCTTCGGGCACCGAATACAGCTGCTGATAGGTGGGATGCACGCACACTACCCTGTCCCCCGGTTTAATAAGCGAAAACAGCACCAGAAAGTTCGCCCCTATTCCGCCCTGGGTTACAAGCACGTTTCCGGCCCCGATACCCGAATACAGCGAAGCAACAAGTCCCCTCAATTCGGGTGAGCCCTCGATATGACCGTAGGTAAGCTTTTTGTCGTGAAGGCCCTTCATGAATTTTTCCGGGTCGCCCGACAGCGATACCAGCTCCCCGAGGGTAAAAGAATCCACGCAGGTTTCGGCCAGGTTGTACACCGCGTCCATCTCATAGGTGTTCATCCAGTCTTCCACCAAAAACTGTTTTATCTTCATCCGATACTACCTCCCTTTGTATGCTGCAGACTTCACTTGTTCCCCTTATCCATTAATTCTGAAATGAAAGCCGGATTCCTTCCCCAGTTTATTAATAATACCGGCACAGTTTAAAACTTTTGCGATAAAAAGCACAAAAAAGAGGCACCGGACACAACCGGTACCCCTTTTTCTTTTTATTAGGCGGATATGAGTTTATCCTTCTTTATTATTTCGAAGGCCTCACTCGCTGAATTGATTTCATTTACCTTGCCGTCC
>CAZGUG010000074.1:0-1891 GCA_964529035.1 uncultured Clostridium sp. | reverse complement strand
CTTTATTATTTCGAAGGCCTCACTCGCTGAATTGATTTCATTTACCTTGCCGTCCTGCATAATCGCAAAAGTGTCCCCAATCTGCTCCGCCTCCGCCGGGTCGTGGGTCACGTATAACACCGGAACATTCATCAGCTTGGTCACCCGTCGGAATTCCGGCAGAAGCTTTTCCTTTACCGCTGCATCTATATCGCTCAAAGGCTCGTCAAGAAGTATCATTTCGGGCTCGGGTGCAAGGGACCGGGCCAGGGATACCCTGCTCTTGTAACCGCCGCTCAGCTCCCCGGGTCTTTTGTTTAGTATATCTTCAAGGCCAAGCATACTTATAAGTTCTCCCAACAGTTCTTCAGAACCCAGGCCGCTGCGCATTCCATACCTTATGTTGTCTATAACCTTTTTGTGCCCGAATAACGCCGGATGCTGAGGTACATAGCCTACCCGCCTTTCTTCCGGAGCCAGATGGGTTATATCCTTTTCCCTGAGCAGGACACTTCCCTTATCGGATTTAATTATGCCCGCAATTATCTTTAAAAGCGTGGACTTTCCACAACCGTTTATGCCTATTAGCACTTTAATCTCGGATCCGATTTCAAGGCTCGCATCTTTAAGAACTTCCTGAGTCCCGTACGCTTTATAAACTTCGTTTACTTTAAGCATGTTTTCTCCTCCTGATACTCAGCAGAGCTACAATTATAAGGGAAAGCAGGATACATATAACGCTGGCGGTAACCGCCATCTCCAGCTCCCCTTCCTCAACCTTTGTGAATACATAGGACGCCAGAACCTGGGTGGAACCCGGCAGGTTGCCGCCGAACATTACAACCGCTGCAAATTCACTTAAAGCCCTGGAAAATGCCAGTACAAACCCCGCAAAAATAGATTCTCCCATAAGCGGCAGCACTATCCTGAAATAAGCCTGTACCGGATTGTCCCCCAGGGTACGGGCAACATCCACCGTTTCCCGGTCGGTACCGTCTACGCCGCTGGCTATGGTCCGTGCAGACAGCGGATAGGACACGAAGAACATGGCCAGCACCACCGCAAAAAGGGTAAAGGCCAGGCCGGTATTGCTTATAAACCCGCAGGTCTTGCGCCCGAAGGCCAGAAGCAGTGCAAGCCCCGCCACGGTATGCGGTATAGCAGCGGGCAGGTCGTTCATCAGATTTGCCAGCTTGTAGGTAAAGGTATTCCTGTGGAACAGATGATAATAACCAAACCCTATGGCCAAAACCGACCCCAGGGCGGATGCTGCAAAAGCTGCTAAAATGGTATTCTTAAAGCTTTGCCAGAAAAACCAGTCCTTCAGCGTTTTGACAATTCCGTCAGGTTTGAGATTCCATACCAAAGCCAGCAGTGGAAATACTACAAGCAGCAGAAACAGGGGCAGAAAAAACCAGCTGACCAAATTCTTTGGCATGGACTTTGTTTGCACTGTTTCTTTATTCATAGGGCTCCCATCCATAGCTGCAAAATTCGTCCACATGTTCAAAGGCAAAATCCATAAATTCCTTGGCGAGTTCTTGATTGCCCCCCTTGATTACGCCCACTCCGAATATAATCTCGCCTGTAACTTCCTGGTCAAGCCTTTGTACTATCTTCAGGTCGTTTCCGTTTGCCACACTGGAATATATAAGCCCGGCATCAACCTGGTCCTCCTTTACCATTATTGCTACCTGGTTTACAGTTGACGGCATAGCCTTAAGAGTGTCGCCAACCTTGTCCCACAGCCCGAGGTTTCTGAGAGCGGTCTCGGCATACATTCCAACCGGGGCCTGGGGGTCGCCTATTGCAAAGGTTACATCCGAATTTGTAAGGTCATCCATATTATTCACTTTCCCGTCACCCGAATCCGATACCACCAGCACCAGGCAGTCGGACAGAAACTCTTTGG
>CAZGUG010000073.1:0-7389 GCA_964529035.1 uncultured Clostridium sp. | reverse complement strand
GGATAAATATAAAACCTCAATATGGTTGAAATTAAATAATATAACCGTAATTGAGAGTAAGAATGCGCTTTATCCGTATATATTAGTAAATACGGACCAAGGCGAAACAGCGGAGGCGAAATTAGTATCTAAATAGAGAGTGGTGATTATGAAAAAGGCATTAACCATACTCGCTGTTGTGATTGTAGTCGTGTTATTTGGTGTCTTTGCGGTAGACTGGCCCGACCCGAGTATAACCGTTGACGGGATGAAGGTGCAAGGCCCTGACGAGTTCCGGCAGGACATAGTTGAAGGGCTTGACCTTCTGCGTGAAAAAGCACCGGAACATTATAAGATGGTGGTTGAGAACATAAGAAAGGTTTATTTGAGTGATGATGATTTCAATGGGTGGACTATAAACAAAGAGTTTTCGTTTTCACAGGAAGCGTACAAAAACAGACGGATACACAAACAATATACGGTTTACCACATTGCCTTAGTCTTGTCTCATGAAGGGCGACACATACAAAGGCACAACCAAGGCGAATGGACATATGATATTGCACAAGAAGAATGGCATGCTGTAGAAACAGAAAAGGAAGTAGCGAAGTTAATAGGCGCACCGCAGGGGATTAAAGACTGGCTGGAAACAGTCTACGAAACCCGGTGGTGGGAAGAAGAGAGCTGAAGAGCTCTTTTTTTATAGTAAGAGCCCATAAGGCTCTTTTTTAAATATAAAAGCTACGTAAAGTCATATTCCCCGGAGGCCTTGGTATGCCTGGAGTTAGCGATATTGGCCGATACTTACTTACAGCCAAAAAAACCACGATTTCCGAATTCAGGGTCTAGTAGGCTTCTCGCCCGTGCAGGTTCAAGTCCTGTCTTCGGCACCAGCTTATCCCCGGAGCCTTTACGGTTCCGGGGATTTGCTATAAGGATGAAAGGATTTCGCAGTTGTTGAATATACGGGAAATCTGTAATAGAATGATTTCAGAGGTGTATCATGGACAGGAAACATATAGAAGGAAAACTTAGGGACGGCGGTTACAAGCTGACCCCGCAGCGCAGGGCAATACTTGAGGTTCTGCTTGAGCACCGGGGCAGGTTTGTTGATGCCGGGGAAATTTATGAAAAAACCCGGGCGAGACATTACGGGACAAATTTCTCAACCGTGTATCGCAATCTCGATATTCTCGAAAACCTCGGGATTATCCATAAAACAAGCATTGAAAGCGGTACCGCCGTATATGAGCTTATTTTCCACCGCCCGCATCATCATCATATAATATGCAAAAAATGCGGCAGGACCGAAATAATAGACATGTGTCCCCTTGAACAGTTAATAAAAGCCGTCGAGGACAAGGATTTTACCCTTACCGGTCATAAATTTGAACTTTATGGTTACTGTCGCGACTGCAGCAAAAACCAGTGAAGGATGTTTTTTATAGTTATAACCGACAAAAGCAGAAGTACCGACAGCAGAACGATGGTACCGCCTGAAGCCAGTTCCAGGTAATAGGAAACGATTATCCCCAGGATGACCGAAATTTCCGCAAAGATAACCGACAAAACAACCGCCTGCTTAAAGCTTTTTGCGATCTGCAGGCTGGCAGCCACCGGAATAACCATGAGGGATGATACCAAAAGAGCACCCACAATTCTCATGGACAATGTTATGGTCATTGCTATGAAAACGATAAAGAAAAGATTTATACCCCTGACCGGGATTCCCGCAATTCCCGCCCCTTCCTCGTCAAAGGCGATAAAGAACAGCTCCTTGTACAAAAGCCTGACAAACCCTATTATAAAAATGCCCAGCACCGAAATCAGCCACATGTCGGTTGGCCTCACGGTAAGGATATTGCCGAAAAGATAGCCAAACAAATCGATATTGATTGACTTGGCCCAGCTTATAAGTACTACCGCAATTCCTATACCTGCCGACAGGATGATGGCCAGCGCCAGTTCCGCATATTCCGTATATCTTTTGCGCAGCGCTTCAATGCCCAATGCCGCCAGGACCGAGAAGGCCAGGGCAGTGGTAAGGGGATATATACCCGAAACAATCCCGGCCGCAACACCGGACAGGGCCACATGGGACAGGCTGTCTCCTATAAGGGACATCCTGCGTAATACCAGAAAAATCCCAATCAAAGGGCACAATATGCCTACTATGGCCCCTGCCATCAGGGCCCTCTGCATAAAATAGTACTGCAGCAGCTCAAGCATTTCCGATACTCCTTATCTAATGATGATGAATTAACAGGTTCATCTTGTCGCCGTATACTTTTTTCAAAAGGTCCGAAATTTGAGGACGGGAATCGCTTTTATGACATATAAGCTTTTTGTCTCCCATACATGCTATCCTGTTGACCTTTTCGGTGATAACGCCAATGTCGTGGGACACCATTACAATGGTTATGCTGAATTCGGTGTTCAGCCTTTCCATCAGATGGTAAAATTCCCGCTGGGAGTTAAGGTCTATACCTACAGTGGGTTCGTCAAGGAATAATATCCTCGGCGAATTAACCAGGGCCCTTGCGATGAATACCCTCTGCTGCTGTCCGCCCGACAGGTTGCCTATCAGCCTCCTGCCGTAGCTGTCCATTTTTACGATTCCAAGGGCCTTATATACCTGTTCTCTGTGTTCTGCCCTGATTGGTTTGAAAAGACCTATTCGGGGGTAAAGGTTGGCGGAGACAATCTCTTCCACGGTGGCGGGAAATCCTGTATTGAAGGAGGTGGCTTTCTGCCTCACATATCCTATTTGCTCCCATTCATTGAACCGGTTTATGTCCCGTCCCAGCAGTTTTACGCTTCCTTTGGACGGTTTTAAAATATTAAGCATTATTTTAATAAGGGTGCTTTTACCGGACCCGTTAGGGCCGACTACACCTATGTAATCGCCTTCATAGACTATCAGGTTTATATTGTCAAGCACCAAGTTTCCGTCATAACCGAAGGATACGTTTTTAACTTCCACCAGTTCAACCATATTACTCTCCCAGTGTTTTTATCAGCGTCTCCAAATTTTTTTCCATTATGCTCAAATAGTCCCATCCTTCGTCCAGTTCCTGCTGAGTGAGGCCGCCCAGGGGGTTTAAAATTTTAATATGGGCTCCCACTTCACTTGCCAGCACTTCGGCCAGCTTAGGATTGGCAAGGGTTTCAAAGAATACATATTCGATTTCCCTCGTTCTTAATAGCTGTGCCAGCCGTACCAGTTCCGCTGCGCTCGGCTCTTCCTGGGGGTTAAGTCCGCTTACCGGTATTTGGTTGAGACCGTATCTGTCGGCAAGATATCCGAAGGCGGCATGGGTAACTACAATATCCTTTGTATTTACCCGGTTTAAAGCCCTCCGGTAGTTTGTATCCAGCACCTTTAGTCTGTCTGAAAACTCCCGGAAATTATCTTCATAATAGATTTTGTTTTCGGGATCTGCCCGGGTAAGGGCATCCATAATATTCCTCGCCTGCAGTTCCGCCCTTATCGGGTCCAGCCAAACATGGGGATCGTATCCTGATTGTGAATGCCGGTTGCCGTGCCCCTCAAGCTTTAAAAGAGGTATGTTCCCCGAAGCTTCAACAACCACCAGGCTGTCGTTGGCGACGGAAGAGAGCATATTGTCCACCCAGGGCTCCATATCCACACCGTTGTATATGAACACGTCGGCTTCCTGCATATCAGCCATTAGCCTGGCTGTGGGTTCCCAGTCGTGGGGCTGCGCCCCTGTAGGTACAACCTGTCTTAGTTCAATCATCTCACGTCCTATGTTTTTTGCAAAGTCATACATGGGATAAATGCTTGCATACACAACCGGTTTGTTCTGACCGTCGGCAATTCGGCTTTGTTTATTGACGGTGCCTGTGCATCCGGCCATAATAACGGATACTGTCAGTATCAGTACGGCGGGCATTTTATACCTCAATATCAATTCCTCCAATTCACGGATAATAACCCATTTATCTGACAGTAAGTATTATCCAGCAAAATTGTAGCATTTATTCGCTCTAAATGCAAATGATTTGTATTTAGATAAATCAACATTTACGATACTTATTTTAAATTATCTAGAAGGAATTGGATTTAATTTGTCGAAACAAAACTATATATGTTTAAATTAGATTAAACTAAATGTCATCATGAAAATAAATGCTTTTACACGCGTCTATACTTTCTTCGGGGGGGGAAGGGGATGGATTATAAAGAAGGTTTTCAAACAGGGGTTTTGGAACTGCTGCCCGATGCCGTTGTTATTCACTGCGACGGAAAGGTTGTTTTTGTTAACAAAACGGGAGTGGCCCTTTCCGGAGCAAAGAATGCCGGGGAATTGATAGGCAGACCTATAGAGGATTTTATTGCTCCCAACTGCAGGGATAAGGTTGCCAGGGGGCTTAGGGGGCTTACCAAAGATAAGCAGCAGTTTTCTAAGTGGGAACTGCTTAAACTTGATGGCAGTATTGTTTATGGCGAGGTTGCCTTATCTCTTGTAAGATACCGGGGTAGAGCAGCTGTGCTTACTATTATAAGGGACGTATCCGAACGAAACAGCATGGAAGAGGAACTCATGCTGCAGAAATCATATTTTCAGCAGTTGTTTGAGAACTCGCCGGATGGCATCATTATGGTGGATAACAGCGACAGAATTATCTCTGCCAATTCAAGTTTTTTAAAGCTTTTCGGATACACTGCGGAGGAGGTAAAGAATCGTTTCATAAATGACCTTATTGTACCGGCTCACCTTAAGGATGAGGCGGACGGCATTTCACAGGCTGCCATTAACGGCAAGGTTGTTACCAGGGAAACGGTCAGAAAATGCAAGGATGGAAAGCTGATAGAGGTTGCAGTAATCGGATATCCCATATTTATTAACGGAATACAGGTGGGGATTTATGGAATATACAGCGACATAAGCAAGCGTAAACAGGCCGAAAGGGACCTGCATGAAAGCGAAGAACGCTACCGCAAGCTCATTGAGCACCTGCCGGAAGCAATACTGGTTCATGTTCACGGAGAAATTGTGCTTGCCAATGCGGCTGCGGTCAGTCTGTTTAGGGTTCCAAAGGTTGATGACCTGCTGGGAAGGCACATCTTTAACCTAATACATCCCGATTATGTTGAGATATCAAGAATAAGGCTCAAGATGGTGTCCGAAAAAAGGAAGGATTTGCCCCTGAGACAGCAGAAAATTGTGCGTTACGATGGAACATTCGTGGACGTTGAGATGTCAGGAACCTGGATTAATTACAAGGGAGAGGGTGCGGTTCTCAGCGTGATACGGGACATAACCGAACGAAAGAAGGCGGAGGAAACGATAAATCAGCTTGCCTATTATGATATATTAACGGGGCTTCCCAATCGGGTTCTTTTCCGGGAAAGATTTACACTGGAACTGGCCCATGCCCAGAGGAACAGCCAGATGCTTGCGGTACTCTTTCTTGACCTTGATCGGTTTAAAAGCGTAAACGATACCCTGGGGCATAGTATGGGGGACGACCTGTTGAGGGAAATTGCATCGCGGCTTAAG
Source organism: uncultured Clostridium sp. (assembly GCA_964529035.1). Lineage (GTDB taxonomy): Bacteria > Bacillota > Clostridia > Ch29 > Ch29 > CAZGUG01. The sequence continues at coordinate 1,882 of CAZGUG010000073.1, read as the reverse complement.
GGAATCCTGAGAAAGGTTGATACCATCTCCCGAATGGGGGGAGATGAATTCATGGTACTGCTTCCCGAGATTTCAAAGGTTGAGGATACCATAACCATATCAAAAAAAATAATTAATTCGCTGCAAAAACCCTTCGAAGTAAACGGCAATCAGTTATACATATCTACAAGCATAGGTATCAGCGTTTACCCGAAGGACGGTGAGGATATGGATACCCTGGTGAGAAATGCGGATGCCGCAATGTACCGGGCAAAGGAGATGGGCGGGAATGGTTATTACATATATGCCAGTAGTATTAACTGTGAAGTTAAGGAGCGCCTGCATCTTTTGAACGAGTTCAAAAAAGCTTTTGAAAAGGGACAGCTTTCAATTAATTATCAGCCGAGAATCAGCGTCGGAACCGGAAAAATAAACGGAGTGGAGGCGCTTCTTAGATGGCAGCATCCTGAAATGGGGCTTATACCTCCTTCAAAATTTATACCCATTGCGGAAGAAACCGGTATGATTATCCCGATAGGAGAATGGGTACTGTGGACTGCCTGTATAAAGAATAAAATGTGGCAGGATTTAGGTCTTTCCCACCTTCGAATTTCGGTAAATCTTTCGGCCCGTCAGCTGCAGCTGATAGACTTTCCGGAAACGGTTAAAAAAATCCTTGACGAGATAGGCCTGGACCCAAAATACCTGGAACTGGAAATAACTGAAAGGGCATTGAAACACAATATTGAAACATGCTTAAATACCATAAGACAGCTCAAAAAGCTGGGCATATGTATTTCGATGGACGATTTCGGCACCGATTATTCCTGTTTCAATTACTTTAAGGACAGTGAGATTAATATACTGAAAATAGATCAGTCCATGTTCAATAACCTTGCCCTAAATAAGTCTGACAGGATTATTGTACAGTCCATTATATCCCTGGCACATCAGTTGGGTATCGAGGTAACAGCCGAAGGGGTGGAAGAGCAGGAGCAGCTCGACGTACTGGGAAAACTCCGCTGCGACAACATCCAGGGCTATATTTTCAGCAGACCTCTCAGTCAGTATAGTTTCGAAGAACTGCTCAGGGCCCGTAACGGGGACTAGGGTTTGTAAAGCAGCCTAGGAGCATTAAGGAGGAAGCAGGGATGATTCTATCCGACAAAACCATAAAGCAAATGCTTGTTGCCGGCACACTAAAGGTGGAGCCAATAAAGCAGGAACAGGTACAACCGGCATCCATAGACCTCAGGCTGGGTCGGTTTTTTTTGAAGCTGGATGAAAACTGTACAGAGTGTATTACCATGAAGGAACAACTGGAATATATGGAATTGGAAAGGGATGAGATAATAATACCGCCGCAAACCTTTCTGCTGGCCACCACAATGGAGTATATCAAACTTCCGGACAGCATAACGGGTTTTGTAGAAGGCAGAAGTTCAATAGGCAGGATGGGGCTTTTCATACAAAACGCCGGCTGGGTGGATGCGGGTTTTGAGGGAGAGATAACACTGGAACTCTTCAATGCAAACAGTCTGCCGATAAAGCTGGAGGCGGGACGGAGGATCTGCCAGATTGTGCTTGCACAGATGGATGGTGCGGCCGAAAGGCCCTATTCCGGCAAGTACCAGTACCAGAAAGGAGCAGTGGGCAGCAGGGTTTATCTTGACAAAGAGGCCTGAAAAAGACAAGGGGTATGTTTACAAAATTTACATATCCTTTCCACAGGTGATTGTTCTGACAGTGACGGAAACTATATGATTGGACCGGAGCCTGACCCTAAAGGGCTTGAACATGCTTTTCGGTGGGGAGTGCTTAAGCTGCTGAAGACTGCAGGCAAGATTTGTGACTACTAAATCCACAGGATTATCTTTTTTAAACTTGCATACAACTGTAGTAA
>CAZGUG010000072.1:0-8189 GCA_964529035.1 uncultured Clostridium sp. | reverse complement strand
CGCTATTGGCGGAAGTGGTGGTGCCGGCATCGGAGGCGGCAGATATGGAGCAGGTAATAAAATAACCATCAGCGGAGGCATTGTTAATGCTACGGGCGACCCTAGCGAACCGGCGGGGGGAGCTGGCATAGGAGGCGGCCGAGCGGGAGCGGGGACCAATATCACCATTAGCGGTGGTGAGATTACTGCCCAAGGGGGATACCGCAGTGCGGGTATTGGCGGAGGCGGATGGATTGAGGTCGACGGTCCGGATAATTATGGCTCGGGCAGTGATATTACCCTCAGCGGTGGTACGGTAACCGCAACCGGGGGAATATTTGGCGCCGGCATTGGCGGCGGTACACACGGCTCCGGCGGCGGTATATTGATCAGCGGGGGCACGGTAACCGCCAACGGCGGCATGCATGGTGCCGGCATCGGCGGCGGGCATGAGGCGTCAGCCGGAGATATAAGAATAAGCGGCGGCAGCGTTACATCGGCCGGCGGCGAGTTTGGCGGTGCCGGAATCGGCGGCGGCAGCAATGGTAATGGTGGAACCGTCACAATTATTGGCGCTCCAATTATTATAGCGAAGGCAGGCAGTGGAACTTATGTAGGCGAGCATATTGGAAAAGGAGCTTTTGGGGAAAATACGGGAACGCTAAAGAACGGCACTGGCGAGGATTTGGCCTATCTTCTCTTTAATACGGATGGGATAGCCGACGTTAAGCTGGCAATAGAAGGTATGGGAGAATACATTACCGGCAGCCAGGGGTTATGCGGTATTATTGTCCCGCGTTCCGGGTCGGTTGCGTACACGGCAGTTAAGGGCGGATATGCAGCCGTAAGCGGAGCTCAGCCGGTATCGTCTGCGAATCATTCCATAGATTTAGTAATGATTGAAGACAATACACCGCCAACCATTAGCAATGTAACCCCTCTGATTATGAATGAATGCATTCCTGTAGAGATAACCTGTGATGATTATGGTATTTACGGTACTTTATACCTGGTGCCGGAAACAGATAAAGCCTATACAAGTAAAGCCCACCTTGACGGTATCGATACAAAGAAGACAGCATACCCGGAAAGCCCGATTACATTAGTAAGCATAGATACCTCAGGGCTGGAGGATGGTGCCTATCAGGTATATCTAGTAGACAGTGCCGGGAATGTATCATCTCCCTCTGAAAGCATAGTTATCGATACTGTCCCGCCCGTCCTTGACAGCGCCGAAAGAAATGATAACACACACATAACCGTAACGCTGAGTGAGAATTGCACCGGCCTGACCAAGGGCAGCAGCGGAGGCTTTATTGTACATGAATACGAAAACCCCGGTATTACATATGAGGTTACTGCAATAACCCAGGGCCAGGATGCAAAACGTGTGGTACTGACTGTGGCCGATATGGGAGTATCAGCGAAAGAAGGGGTTACCGTAAAATACACTTTAGGCGGGGAAGGCACAGTACAGGATATGGCGGGGAATTATATGACCACCGACAGCACAGGTATAATGCTTGCCGCCTGGGACACCACAGCCCCTGCTATAGATGAAGCTGAAATAGGCGGGGGGAATGCCTATATTGATGTAATTTTTTCGGAAGGGGTTTACGGGGCGGATGACGGCGCGGCACCCCTTACTAAGGAAAAGCTGGCGCTTTACTTTGCACAAAACGAAGGCACGGCCGTTAGTTCTGAGATAAGCAGCGTTAAGAGGAACGATAGTACGGTTGAAGGTACTGCCGCAGAGCTTACCGGCGGAGAGACGATTGTAAGGGTATTCCTGATTTTTTCCGGGGTGCCTTCAGGGTTTGAGAGCATAGAAATAAAACCGGCAGACGCAAGCTCAATATATGACACAGCCGGCAATGCAATGATAGATGCACAGACTACGGGTGCAAGGATACTTAGTGACTTGAAAGCACCGGTAGTTGGTGATGGCGGGACCATCTCGGCAGACAGCATTACCCGCAGCAGTATGCATCTGGCCTGGGAAGCGGCCTTAGATGAAGCAACAGCCCAGGCGGATTTGATGTATAGGGTTGTCAGTTCGACTGAAAATAATATTGATTCTGTGGAAGATGCAGAGGAAAACGGAATAGTGGAGGAAGACTGGTGTACAAGCCTCACCGGCTGGCAGGCGGCAGAGCTGACTGCAAATACGACCTATTATTATAACGTAATTGTCAGGGACCAGGCGGGTAACAAGGCTGCGTATAATACAATCCGGGTGTCAACCAGAGGTATGGGAGGAGGCAGCCGTACCCCTGCTACGGTTCCCAAACTGACAGCGGAAATCTCCAGTGGATATAAAAAATACCTTGCAGACGTAATTTACGACAGCGGGTCGGGAGATGCAGCCGTATGGGTTGATCAAAAAACATTAAACCAGCTTCCGGAAAGAGATGAAGCTTACGGGAGCGGAACCAAAACAATAGTGGCAAATATGCCCTTAGTAGAAGCAGCAGGGTCATACACCCTTGAAACCTCCATGAAGGGTTTATCGTCCGGAGGCACGCGGAACAAAATCCTGCTAAACACCGTCCTCGGCACTGTAGGCATACCGGGTAACATGCTGACAGGGTGGGAAGAAGCGGCAGGGGAAAAAGTGGCTGTTACCATAAGACAGGGAGAGAAGGCCGGCCTGCCTCCCAACGTAAAAGACATCATAGGAGACCGACCGCTGGTGCAGTTCACTCTTGCAGTGGATGGAGAGCGGATGGACTGGAATAATCCTGATGCGCCGGTTACTGTATCCATACCCTATGAACCGACAGCTGAGGAGCTTTCAGACCCCGAGCATATAACGGTATGGTACATTGACGGCAGCGGCAGTGTTGTGGAAGTTCCTTCAGGAAGGTATGACCCTGTCACAGGCACGGTAACCTTTGCCACTACACATTTCAGCAATTATGCTGTGGCCTATGTAAAAAAGACCTTCAATGACCTGAACAGCGTGGAGTGGGCGAGGAAGCCAATCGTGGTGCTTGCCTCAAAAGGCATAGTGAAGGGCGCTACTGATAACGAATACTACCCATCCATAAATATCACCAGGGCGGAATTCCTGTACTCCCTTGTAAGAACCCTGGGTGTTGATGCCAGGATTGAAGGTAACTTCGATGACATAGACAAGAATGCCTATTACTGCAGGGAATTAGCCATAGCCAAAAGGCTCGGTATCACCAGCGGCACGGGAAACAACAAATTCAGCCCCGATGCAAGCATTACAAGGCAGGATATGATGGTATTGACCGAGAGAGTCTTAAGAATGCTGAACAGACTAAAAGCACAGGTATCTGCTTCGGAGCTGGACACATTTGCCGACAAAGCCCTTGTGGCAGACTATGCCGCAGACAGCATTGCAGCACTTGTGAAGGAAGGATTGATTGTGGGCGGAGGCAGTAAGGTCAATCCCCTGGGCAATACCACAAGAGCGGAAGCGGCTGTATTCCTTTACAGGATCTATGGCAAATTCCAATGAGATAAAATAACAGAATAAAAATTTAAGCGGACAGCGGTTTGGATAGAAATATGGAGGCAGAACGCCCTAAACACGTATGCACCAGGTGTTCCGGGCTTTTTTTTGACGGTTATACAATGATTACATATGTTACCCGAAGTGAGGGGGATGGGGTGTTGGGACGTGAAAAGAGATGGGCTCAATCTAGCAAGAGCATATAAACTATTGAAGCTGCAGCCATGTTTGCCTGAGTTTGGATGCAAAGAATGTTTTGTTTATTGGCGGCATATGGAACAGGTGTATATATAAATTACAGTAGCATTTTTTCGAAAGATGCGGTATTCTTATGGCAGGCCATTGGTTTATTAATATTATGAAAGTGATGATTATCCAGGACAACCGTGGCATTTTGCTGAGGGAGGGAACATAATGAAATTCATTAGGTTTAGAAAAGACAATTTTTGCAGTTACGGCCTGCTTGAGGGTGACAAAGTCAAGGTAATTGAAGGCGATATATTTAAAGACTACAAGATCACAGGCTGCAGTTACGGTATTACCGAGATAGATATTCTGACCCCTTGCCTGCCTTCAAAGATAGTATGTATAGGTTTGAACTACAAGGCTCACGCACGGGAGACCAATATGCCTTTGCCCAAAGAGCCTTTAATATTCCTGAAGCCTTCTACGGCAGCTTTGGCGCATAAGGGCGGGATCGTAAAACCTGTAATGTCTGCCAGGGTTGATTATGAAGCCGAACTCGGATTGGTGATAGGAAAACCGGCAAAAAAAATAGAGCCAGAAGCAGCTTATTCCTACATACTGGGTGCGACATGCTTCAATGATGTTACTGCCCGTGATCTTCAAAACAAGGATGGACAGTGGACCAGGTCCAAGTCGTTTGATACATTTGCACCCTTTGGACCATGTATAGCAACGGATTTATACTATGACAATCTGTCTATAGAGCTGTTACTAAATGGAAAAACAGAGCAGAAATCCAATACATCCGATTTCATATTTAACGTAGGTCAGATAGTCAGCTTTATCAGCCATGTAATGCTTTTAAACCCGGGGGATGTTATTGCTACGGGAACACCTTCAGGTATCGGGGCTATGAGCTCGGGAGATATTGTACAGGTTAAAGTTCAGGATGTAGGAGTATTGGAGAATCATGTAATATAGTTGGGACTATATCAGGCTTATATCAGTGATTATTTTTCTTTACCCAATAAGCCGTAAAGAAACAGCTTCAGTATTCCGCTTTTATATTCAGGGCTGGTTTTAAGATAGCCGGACTGCTCAATAACAGAAACCGAGGAAAGAAGGAATGCCAGAATCGCATCGTTCGGAATACTTTCGTCAATGGCTCCTTCTTTTTTGCCCAATTCAATAAATTTAACATATACCGATATCGCTTTTGAGTTTACAGCCTCCTTATACACCTGCTGCAGGGTTTTATCCGCCCACGCGTACTTGCTGAAAGCCGAGCGGCTTAACTCGGCTGTAGCCTTGTATTTTTTATCCATAATAAGCGTTAGCTTTTCAGAAAAAGGGATTTCTCTTTCTAATATTTCATCATATCCTTTTATTGTTTTATCCAGATAAGATACAAGCACTTCCTTTGCGAGGGTATTCTTACCACCAAAATAATTGTATATGGAAACCGGTGAAACCTTGGCTTTAGCAGCTATTTCACTTATACCAACATCAGTTATGCCGCGCCTGGAAAAGAGTTCCCAGGCAGCACTAATAATAGAATCCTTCTTAAGTTTTGTTCTTTTTTCATATCCATTCATGCCCATCACCCGGATTCAATTATAGCATAGTTTTGAAATATGACAAATTAAATTTCAAAATATGTTGACAATGGTATCCCGCGGATATATTATGAAACAAAAGCATAAATATTTCAAAACTTTGTTTACTGCTCAATTAGGACAGGGATCGGGCATGGGAGAACAGGGATATTAAGTATTATGGAAATATGGAGGTGTATTATGAAACCATATATTCTGGCTTTCAATGAAATTGAAAAAACAGATATTATGGTCGTCGGGGGTAAAGGAGTAAACCTTGGAGAGCTGTCAAAAATTAACGGGATACGGGTACCGGACGGATTTTGTGTAACAACCGGGGCCTACGGAAAGTCCATAGAAGACAGTACTGAGCTGGAAGCCCTGATTGAGAAGCTGGCGGAATTAAAGCCCGGTGACAGGGGCCAAATCGCACAAACAAGTAAAAAAATACGTTCAGTTATTGAGAATCTTACCATGGAAAGCAATATTCAAAACGCAGTAGACAGGGCATTATCTAAATGCGACAGTAATGAAGCCTATGCAATACGTTCAAGCGCTACAGCCGAGGACCTGCCCCGTGCATCCTTCGCCGGACAGCAGGATACCTACTTAAACATCAGGGGGAAGGATGAGGTTATACGACATATTATTAAGTGCTGGGCATCACTTTTTACTGACCGTTCAGTAACATATAGAATAAAAAACGGGTTTGACCACAGGAAGGCCTTATTGTCTGTGGTTGTGCAAAAAATGGTTATGTCAGAAGCTTCAGGTACCATGTTCACAGCAGATCCAATGACCTCCGACAGAAAGACCCTTACAATAGATGCAGGATTTGGACTTGGCGAGGCATTGGTATCCGGATTGGTAAACCCGGATTCCTATAAGGTAGTGGATGGCAGGATTGCAGAGAAAAACATAGGAGCTAAGGAAATTGAAGTGAGGCCTGACCGAAGTGGGGGTACTCAGAAAGTAAGAGTAGAAAAGGGCCGGCAGCAAAAACAGGTGCTGTCCGATGAACAGATACTTGAGCTTGCTGGCATGGGAAAGAAAATTGAAGGCTATTTCGGTTTTCCCCAGGATATAGAGTGGTGCCTTGTTAATAACGAGTTTTACATTGTTCAGAGTCGTTCAATTACTACCCTGTTTCCGATTCCGGATGTAAATGGTTTAAAGACACCCCGTGTATACATGTCGATTGGTCATACACAAATGATGACGGATGCCATTAAGCCGTTGGGCATGTCCTTCTTTGAAATGATTTCCGAAGTCTCGATGGAGAAGATAGGAGGCAGGATTTACACGGATATTACCCATGACCTGTCCTCTGCCGTAGGGCGCAGCCGTTTGGTAATGGCAAGCGGTAAGCAGGATCCCCTGATACAAAGTGCTTTAAAAAATCTTGTAGAGGACAGGGACTTTATGGCATCCCTTCCAAAGGGTAAAAGAAACGTACAGGGTGGTATCTTTACCCTGGGTTCAATTTTGGAGGCGATAAAAATATATAGGAAAAATGACCCTTCAATTATTCATGAAATAATTAATGATTTTGAGAAGGAAGTAAGGAATATGGGCCAACAACTTTCCAGGCTTTCAGGAAACCAAGCCCTTGAATTCATAGATAATGACCGTGAGAAGTTGCTGGCCATGGCATATAATCCGAAAATGCTCGGAGCAATAATTGCTGCCATACTGGTTAATGATTCTATAAATAAGAAAGTTGAAAAATTGCTGGGAGACAAAAATGCAGCTGATATACTTACCAAGTCCCTGGATCATAATGTTACTACCGAGATGGGGCTGGCTTTATGTGATGTGGCGAATACTGTCCGTAAACATCCAAAGGTCTTAGAATACATTTCCGAAAATCCTGATGACGATAAGTTCTTTGAAAAGATGGAAAAGCTTCCGGGAGGGAAAGAGACAGTCGAAGCATTCAGAGAGTTTTTAAAAAAATTCGGAATGCGGTGTCCCGGAGAGATAGATATTACCAGGGAGCGTTTTGAAGAAAAACCTGCACAGCTTATTCCTATACTTCTTAACAATATACGTGTCTTAAAACCCGGTGAGCATAAAACCAGGTTCCAGGCAGGGAGGCAGGAAGCAAAGGATAAGGAGGAGGAGATAATCCGCCGTTTGAAGAATCTGCCGGGAGGCGGCAGGCGGGCGAGAAAGATTTGGAAGAGCATTAGCCTGCTTCGCAACTTTGCAGGGTGCCGTGAAGACCCCAAATATTATATTGTTAGACGGTATCAGGTCTATAAGAAGGTACTTATGAAAGAAGCACTAAAGCTTGCAGAAAAGGGAATTATCAAGAAGGCCGAGGATATATTCTATTTGTATATGGATGAACTTCGTGATGTAGTAAGGACAAATATGCTGGACTACTCGATTATACAAGAAAGAAAAGAGGATTATGCTCATTATGAAAAGCTTACTCCTCCACGCGTATTTACTTCCGGAGGATTTGTTCCACCATCTAATTTCGGGGCAGGCAGTATACCCAAAGGAGCAGCTCCAGGTATACCTGTTTCAACCGGTATAGCGGAAGGCCGTGCTAGGGTGGTTTTATCAGTAGATGAAGCTGTGATGGAAGAGGGAGACATCCTTGTGACCCGGTTTACCGATCCAAGCTGGACACCACTGTTCGTCACAATAAAGGGATTGGTAACCGAAGTGGGAGGTTTTACTACGCATGGTGCAGTCGTTACACGGGAATACGGGCTTCCGGGAGTGGCAGGTGTTGAAAATGCAACAAAGCTAATAAAAGACGGGCAGAGGATTAGGGTTAATGGGACAGAAGGATATGTGGAGATACTGGAGTAATATCTGCCCGCCGGCGACATTTTGCGTGTAAACAAGTCCTCTCTAACAGAGTGAGTACTTTACAGCCGGTATTGTTTGGACTATACTGTAGAGTACAGAATCATAATCTGCCCGGCATGCTT
>CAZGUG010000071.1:0-8202 GCA_964529035.1 uncultured Clostridium sp. | reverse complement strand
GAAGTTGTGTTCCATGCGGCGGCCCACAAGCACGTGCCGCTTATGGAGGACAACCCCACCGAGGCGATAAAGAACAACGTATTCGGTACGCTGAATGCTGCCGAGTGCTCGGATAAATACAGCGTTGAAAAGTTTGTACTTATATCCACCGATAAGGCTGTTAATTCCACAAACATAATGGGGGCCACCAAAAGGGTTGCGGAGATTATCGTGCAGATGATGGACAGGAAAAGCAGTACAAAGTTCACTGCGGTAAGGTTCGGAAATGTTTTGGGCAGCAGCGGCAGCGTCATACCCCTTTTCAAAAGCCAGATAGCCGCCGGCGGGCCGGTTACCGTGACCCATCCGGATATAACCCGTTATTTTATGACCATACCCGAGGCAGCCCAGTTGGTGATACAGGCCGGGGCCATGGCAGAGGGCGGCGAGGTTTTTGTACTGGACATGGGCGAGCCGGTTAGGATACTTGACCTTGCCCGCGACCTTATAAGGCTTTCGGGGTTTGAGCCGGGGGAAGACATAGCGATAGAAATAACCGGCTTAAGGCCGGGCGAAAAGCTTTACGAAGAGCTGTTTCTTGAAGAGGAAAAGCTGGATTCTACCGGTCACAATAAGATATTTGTCGGGCAGCCGATTGACAATGACCTGGACGGTTTCAGTCAGGAGCTTGAAAACCTAAAAGAAATACTTGCAGGCGGGGATGATCATCAGATACTGGACAGCATCAACAGGCTGGCAAACAGCCATAAAAACCACGGATGATTAGGGAGGGTTAGGATTATGTCAAAAAGAATAACCTGCATGACAATGGTTTTGTTACTGTTGTTTTCTTCGGCGGTATTATCACAGGAGGCAGTTCCCCCGGATATATTGAACACAGGGATAGAGGAAGAGGTAAAATACCTGTTGGAAAGAAACATAATGTCAGGCTTTCCGGATGGAACATTCAAGCCCGGGGAGGAAATCACAAGGGCACAGTTTGCTACAATAGCCGTGAAATGTTCCGGATTTGCAGAAGAAGCAGCATCATCAATGGGAGAAACAGGCTTTGTCGACGTACCCGGTGACCATTGGGCGTCCGGTTATATCAACACTGCAACCAGGAAGAACTTCATCCAGGGGTACGGCGACGACAGCTTCGGGCCTGAGGACAGTCTGACATATGCACAGGCGATTACCATACTGGTAAGGCTGCTGGGTATGGGCGAAGAAGTGGAAAAGCAGGGTTTATGGCCGACCAATTATATTGAAGCGGCGAAAAGGACGGGAATACTCAATAAAGTAAATGCAAATGCTGCTAACATTTGTACCCGGGGTGATGCTGCACTGATGCTGTATAATACCGTCAGGCTTATGGAAGGCCGGGCAGAGCAGGACACTCCAGAACAGGACATGTCAGCACCAATTATCCACGATATGGGAGTACTGACGTCGGCGGATGTGAAGGATATTAGGTTCTTTACGGGTGATGACAGTTTTAACGCTTCGGAAGATAGGGTATACAGTGTTACCAGGTCATTCAAAAAGGCTGACAGCGGAAACCTTAATACAGAGTTTAGCATTAAACATCCCCAAATAGAACAAAGAGCGAATTTTCCACTGGAATTAAGGTTTGTCAACAATGACGAGGATTTCACCGGGAGCTTTGACATATATGTCCTGATAGAGCCGGACACTACTGAAACATATAAGGAGGTTAACCTGCCCTGGGAAGAACTGAACCGGTGGCCGGACGGAAATTATACCCTGGAAATGCGCGCCGGTAATATGAGGATAGGGTTCAGAACCCTTACCCTGTATACTGATTACACTGATGAAATCAATTTTATTAAAGAAGCGGAAGTTTTGTACAAACAGGTATACGGAACTGAAATCGTTGACGGAGAGGCAACAGGGAATTACGAGTATGGCAACAGCTTTAAATACGGTGATTATAACTGTTTCGCGCTGGAGATAAAAATTGCATATGACGATCCCGGACAGGATATATATCTGCCGGTTACCTTCAGGTTTTACGACAGCAACGATAAATTAATGAACGAATATGCAAGGGAAGAATACATTTTTGAAGGAACACGGGAGAAAATCATAAGCGGGGGCATGTACTGGATAGCTTACAAAGACCTTAAAGAAAAACAGTGGCCAAAGGGAAGGTATAAAATCAGGATATATGCATACGCCGGTGTGCTGAACGCTGAGGAAATACTGTTGGCCGAAGAAAGCTTCAGGGTCAATTAGAGATAATATTAATATAACACAGACCGCAGCACCAGGTCAGCCCCCTGCAGGTGTAATCCCTGAGGGGGCTGTTTAATTCCAAGATGAAATATGATAATATGAACTTATCAGCCTCTGGAAAGCATTCATGATTACAAAGATACGGTATGAAGTATGGATGGTTTGCAGAAAAAAACGATATGGGGGGCTCAAGCATATGTTCAAAAGAATGACAGGTATTCTCTGCGCGGTACTGCTTGTATTATCCTTTATTTTACACCCTGTATCTGCGTTGGGACAGGAAGACTTCCGGTATTCAAGGGAGCTGTTCGAAGAGATACGTGAAAGGGTCGAAGAAGGTCATGTAGATATAGAAAGCGAGTCCGAGCTTTACAAGGATGCGATAGAGGGTTATCTGAAGGGCCTTAAGGACCCGCACACCACGTATTTCACACCTGATGAATACGAAAAGTTTACCGAGAACCTGGACAAAAGGTTCCATGGAATAGGTATAGTTATAAGCGAGGTGGAGGATTACATAGTTGTTGTTTCACCGATAGCCGGTTCGCCGGGAGAGATGGCCGGACTTAAGAGCGGGGACAAAATAATTGGCGTGGACGGCGAAGATATTGTGGGTACTTCGGCGGAGTACGCTTCCAGCCTGATACGGGGCGAAATCGGTACAGTTGTTAACCTGACGGTGATAAGGGGCAGCGACAGTATCGAATTTTCCATAGAAAGAGACCTTATCGAGATACCGTCGATAGAATATTCAATGACGGGTCCCGTGGGGTATATAAGGATTTACGACTTCAGCGACCATGCCGCCGTGGAGGTATACCGCGCGGTGCATGAGATGAAAGCCAAGGGCCTTGAGGGCCTTGTGATAGACGTAAGGGGTAACCCCGGCGGGTACCTGAATTCCGCCCTTTACATGGCCGGGTCCTTTTTAAAGGGTCAGATAATGACGGTGGTCAACAGGGACGGCTCTGAGGTAAAAGTATCCGCACCGGCCGGGCTGCAGTATATCTTTGTTCCGGCGGTGGTACTTGTAAATGAAGGCAGTGCCAGTGCGTCAGAGATATTTGCCGGCGCCCTGAAGCATCACGACAGGGCCGAGCTGGTGGGACGGCAGACCTTCGGCAAGGGCTCGGTACAGAGCGTTTTCAGGCTGCAAAACGGCGGTTATCTTAAGATGACCACCGCATACTATTGCCTGCCCGACGGCTTTGCAATAAACGGTGTGGGTATTACGCCGGATTATATAGTCGAAGACGAAGAAGCACAGCTTGAAAAGGCGTACGACGTTTTAAGGAAAAAGATAGGCAGGGAGATGATAATAAGCCTGGCAGAACCTGAAGCCAAGTGGGTTGACCTGGAGATAAAGCTGCCCTGCAAACCTGCTTTAAGGCAGGATACCTGGCTTGTACCCTTTGATACGGTGCTTGATTCCTTCGGGGACGGCTTTGAATGGATAAACAGGAGACAGGAAGTTTCATTCACCTGGGACGGCAGGGAATACGTACTGCCCGCCGGTGAAAATACCGTGATTATCGACGGTGAAGAATTTGCCGTGGGCCAGGGGCTAAGGGTGATAAGCGGCGTGAGGATGATACCGGTAAATGTACTGCAGTCGTTTATAGGAATTGGTGCGGTTGTTGAGGAAGACAACGACAGGATAATACTCAGGCATTAGTGCTGATATTCACTACAAAGGCTGATAAGCTCTGATGGAATAATATACATAAATTTGCAGTGTGTTTTTCCGGTGACCGATGATATAATTATACTGACAGCAAAAAAATCTGTAATATGGGGGATTGTTTATGAAAAAGAAACTGATTTTCACAATGTCCGTGCTCCTGCTTTTGACCTTGGTTTCCACTGCCTTTGCATCCCCTCAGTGGGTCCAGTATACAAAAATAGGAGGAAATCTTTTGGACGATGCCTGTATCAACATCAGAGCGGCGGGCGGCAGTATATACATAGGCACCGAAAGCGGCGGTATAACGGTTTTAAAAGGTGAAGAGAAGACCAACTTCACTTCAGCGCCCAACGGGTTATCTTCAAACCATATAAAAGCCATCGATGTTGACGGTGCCGGACAGATAGCAGCAGGTACCGCGTCCGGGCTGAGTTTTATGGACAGCGACGGAACCTGGCACAGGTTCACCAAGGCCAACAGCGGCATACTGGGTGATGAGGTAACCGCCGTTGCCTTTGACAATGCCGGGGGTATATGGGCCGGTATAAAACACCTGGGCCTGAGCCACAGGGACAAGGACGGCAGCTGGAAGTCTTACAACGCTTTTAATACGGATATGCCCTCCAACGATATCAGGGATATTGCGGTTGGTAACGACGGCGGTTTGTGGGTAGCCACCTACCCGGTTGTTGCCATAGGAAACACCATGGTAAATCAAAAAGGCGGAGTGGGATACCTGGACAAGGACGGAAACTGGACATACTACAATGAACAGAACAGTTCCCTTCCCAGCAGCAGGGTTAATTCGGTAACATTGGACGGTAAAGGCGGTAAATGGTTTGCCACCCAGGCCGGCGCGGCGTACCTCAGTGCAGCCGGCAACTGGCAGATTTTCACCGAAAACAAAAGCGACCTTCCGGAAGACACCGTTAAACGGATAGCCGTTGATTCCAATGACAGTCCCTGGTTCGCTACCTGGGGCGGAGGGTTGGCATACATGGACACAGGCGGTAACTGGCATAACTTTACCAGGTACAACAGCCAGTTGGGGAACAATTACCTGCATACGGTGGAGACCGATGCACAAAACAATATCTGGATTGGTACAAACGTAGGCGTGTTCAAATACAGCCCCGATGTTATACCCGGGCAGCTTGCACTGGATAGAAACAAAATAGAGGTTGTGTACAACAACAGGATCCTGAATTTTGACACAGAGCCCTTTATAGACAACGGGACCACCTTTGTGCCGATGAGGAAACTGGCCGACGAGTTTGGCCTTTTGACGGCGTGGGACGGGGTAAACCAGAAGGTATCCCTTACAAACCAGAACCTGAATATTGAACTTTATATAGGAAAGCTGGACGTTTACAGGAACGGACATCATTCGGCACTGCTGGCGCCGCCCAGGCTGGTAAACGACAGGACAATGGTGCCGGTCAGGTTTATAATAGAGTGCCTGGGAATAGACGTAACATGGGACGACAATACAAGAACGGTGTATATAAACAGGTAAGTAAGAGGGGACATAATTAAAGAAAGGGGACACCGCTGCCGACGTTGGTATTTATTGCCGCGGATTGTCCCCTTTGCCATACTTGTTAACCGTATACTACTGTCTTCTCAACGCTTCCACCGGCGGTACCGATGAAGCGGAAACAGCAGGGTATACTCCGAACAAAAGCCCTGATATTACAGCCACGCCCGTGGCTATTTTTATTGCCTGGAAGCTGACCACCGTTTCAAAGCCGTAGCTTCTGAATATGTTTACCCCCCATACGCCGGCGGCAATGCCGGCTGCGGTACCTATAAGGCTGAGATACAAGGCTTCCATCAGAAACTGCATCAGCAGGTCTTCGCGCTTTGCACCCAGGGCACGCCTTACCCCTATTTCCTCGGTCCTTTCGGTAACCGCCACCAGCATAATGTTCATTATGCCGAGGCCGCCCACCAGCAGCGAAACGGCGGCTATGCCGCCCAAAAGCAGCGTCATGATACGGTTTGCGTTGTCCGCTTCTTCAACCATCTGGTTGAGACTTGTTATGGTTATCAGGTCCCTGCCGCCTTCCGGAAGTATCGACTGGGGCCTTGGGGGTGCCGGGCTTTCGGTTACCGGCATGCCTGCTTCCTTTACTGCAGCTTCACGTGCTGCGGCTTCGTTAGTTTCCTGGCCGTCGCCCGGCGCAACGGGTGTGGGTGCGCTCTGGTCCAGGCCCAGCTTCCTTTTAAATATCCTGCCCATCTGCACTATTGCCAGGTCCGCATCGGTACCAGACGACGCCTTGGCCCAGATTTCCTCTACGGTACGTTTTTCCGCCAGCTTTTGTGCCGTGGTATAGGGTATCACTATTTTGTAATCGATGTTTTCCGCCTTACCGGCACCCTTGGGTGCCAGTATGCCTATAATCCTGTAGCTCTGGCCGGCTATCGACATGGACTGGCCCACCGGGCTGCGTCCCGCCATAAGCCCCCGGGCCAGCTCGTACCCCAGCACCGCCACCGGTGAGCGCTGGGCCACGTGCAGCGACGAGAAAAAGTGACCGGAGACCATTTCATGGTCGCGGATTACCGGGAACTCGCTGTTTGTTCCCAAAATCTCCGCCCTGCCCTTGGACCTTCTCCAGGTGATTGAAGCTTCGGTCTGGACAATTGGTGTGGCCATGTCAAGGCCCTGTACCCTGTCCAGCAGTTCCTGTATCTCTTCCGGGTCAAATTCAACGGCCTCGTCGTGGGCTTTTACTATTATCACGTCCGAACCAAGGCTTTCAAACTGTTCTATTACCGCCCTGCGGGCCCCTTCACCTATGCCCATAAGGCTTACCACCGAAGCAACCCCTATGGCTACTCCCAGTATGGTAAGGGCGGAACGGAGCCGTTTTGACATCATACCGTGGGCTGCCATCCTTGATGTAAACCATATTCTGACCAGTACAGGCATAAGGCGCTCCCTGTCCAAAAGTGTGCCGGTTTTTTTAAAAAATTTCGACAGCAGGGGGCCGGGCTTTAGTTTTTTGATCTTCATTTATATGATGCCCCCTTAGTTTTCGTTGTTGTCTTCGCTTTTTTCAGGCAGCAGCCTGTCGGTTGCCTTAATCTGCTGGCTGGGCAGAAGGTCGGCGCTGCTGCCGGTTATAACCAGCTGGCCTTCTTCAAGACCGTCCACAACTTCGGCGAACCGGTCGTTCATAAGGCCGAGCCGTACCTGTACCATTCTGACCGAACCGTCTTCGTCCAGCACTTCAACCGCTGTCCTGCCGTCATCTTCGAATACCGCCTCAAGGGGTATCAAAAGCACATCTTCGGCGCTGCCGGCGTCTATAAAGCCGTTGGCTTGCATACCCGGCCGAAGCTGCGGCCCGCCCTTTATGGTCATATTTATCGAGAACCGGGTTATGTTGTTTATTTTTTCGCCCATCGGCGATACGTGGGTTACCTTGCCTTCGTAAACCTCGCCGGGTACCGCGTCTACCGTGACCCTTACCGGGGCATCCTGCTTAACGTTTACTATGTCTATATCGTCCACCTGGGCCCACAGCATCATTTCGGTTGTGTTGTATATGTCGCCTATCCACTCGCCGGCCCTTACCGTTTCACCCTCCTGGCGGTTTATCGAGGCTACCACACCGTCCATGGACGCGGTTATATCAAGCTGATCGAACTGGTTCTGCAGGTTTCTTAATTCCACCTTGAGTTCACGGATTTCTTCCATAAGGTCCTGCAGCGTCTCCTGCACGTCGGTTCCCGACATGGACAGGATGGGGTCTCCCTTTTCTATAGCCTGCATGTCATGGGCATACACCTCGGTGACTATCGCCTTCGCCCTGTTTATTATGCTTTCTTCCTTGATATAGCCTTCAACCGTGGGCGTGTTCCTGAAAAACATTATATTGGTCCGCTGTTCGTCGTTGGGCAGCCCGATACGGACGTCCATGCCCGGCTGTACAAGGCCGGGGTTGTTTCCTTCCACCGTTATCCAGTAAACATACCCCGTTGAAGTGCCCGATCTTTCATCATCGGGTACCGGGTTCCTGTTTACCTGGGTGACTTCTGCTTCCATGAAACCTTCGAACCGCAGAAATTTCATCAGCACCTTTTGTCCGGTATGTACGTTCTGGATTTCCGCCGGATACAGTTTTGTCCTTACCCGGTACATTGAGTCGTCCACCACCCTGCCGATAATCTGGCCAAGCTCCAGTTCATCGCCTTCCCTGGTGCCAAAGCCTATCAGCCTGCCGTCGGTCGGTGCCCTCAGGGTTATACCCTTTGACGGGACTATGCTG
>CAZGUG010000070.1:0-8399 GCA_964529035.1 uncultured Clostridium sp. | reverse complement strand
TATTCCCATTCTATTGTACCGGGAGGTTTTGTGGTGATATCATAAACAACCCGGTTGATTCCCGCTACATTGTTAACTATTGCAGACGATATGCTCTCAAGCACCGGGTGCGGTATTTTGGCCCAGTCCGCAGTCATACCGTCGGAACTGGTAACCGCCCTTATCGCCAGCACATGGTTGTAGGTTCTTTCATCCCCCATTACGCCGACCGATTTGACATCCAGAAGTACCGCGAAGTACTGCCATATTTCCCTGTCAAGGCCCGCATTCGCTATTCCTTCCCTTACAATCGCATCCGCTTCCTTCAGTATACCCAGTTTTTCCCTGGTAACCTCGCCTATAACCCTTATGGCAAGCCCCGGCCCCGGGAAGGGCTGGCGCCATACCTGCTCCTCCGGAAGCCCGAGGTCGGTTCCCACTCTCCTTACCTCGTCCTTAAACAGCGACCTTAGGGGTTCGACAAGTGAAAAGGTCATATCCTCGGGCAGTCCCCCGACATTGTGGTGGCTCTTTATAACCGAAGCCACCTTGCTGCCGCTTTCTATCACGTCCGGGTAAATGGTTCCCTGTACCAGGAAGTCCACCTTCCCAAGTTTGCCCGCCTCTTCTTCGAATACCCTTATAAACTCCTCACCGATTATCTTCCTCTTTTTTTCCGGGTCGGTTATACCCTTCAGCCTGCTTAAAAACCTGTCACTGGCATCCACCGTCACAAGGTTTATGTTAAACCTTTCCCTGAACAGCTTTTCCACCTGCACTTCCTCTTCTTTTCGCAAAAGGCCGTGGTTTACAAATATGCAGGTCAGCCTGTCCCCTATCGCTTTATGTGCCAAAACCGCAGCTACCGAAGAATCCACGCCGCCGCTCAGGGCGCACACCACTTTTTTGTCCCCCACTCTCTGCCGGATGCTTTCCACCTGGTCTTCTATAAAGCTTTCCATATCCCAATCGGGAGTGCAGCCGCATATATCGAACATGAAGTTGGATAAAAGCTGCCGTCCTATCGGCGTATGCTCCACCTCGGGATGAAACTGTACTGCGTAAAGCTTCCTTTCTTCGTTCGCCATGGCCGCCACCGGGCAGTCCTTTGTAACTGCGTATATTTCAAACCCTTCCGGCGGTGTCTCTATGTAACAGGTATGGCTCATCCAGCAGACTGTCCGGCCCCGGATGTTTCTAAAAATATTTTCCTTTTTATTTATCTGTAAATCCGTTCTGCCGTATTCCCTTGAAGACGCTTTTTTTACGCTGCCCCCCATAACGTGGGCGATAAGCTGTGCACCGTAGCAGATGCCGAGTATGGGTATCCCCATCCCAAATACTTCCCGATGGCATACCGGCGCGCCCTCTTCGAACACGCTGGCAGGCCCCCCGGTGAAGATTATGCCCTTCGGGTTCTTTGCCCGTATCTCATCCGGGGAAATATCATAGGGCAAGACTTCGCTGTATACGTGTAAATCCCTTACCCTTCTGGCTATAAGCTGGTTATACTGGCCCCCGAAATCCAGTACTAGAATCCTGCCTGCCGGCTTGTACATTCTCCTACTCCTCTCCTAGCCCAAGCTGTAGTTTGGCGCTTCCTTCGTAATATGAACATCATGGGGATGGTTTTCCCTGAGACCTGCGGCGGTAATGGTCAAAAATCTGGTGTTTGCCTTAAGCTCGTCTATGGTTTTGGTACCGCAGTACCCCATACCGGCCCTCAGCCCCCCCGCAAGCTGGAAAACCGTGTCCGCCAGAACTCCCTTATAGGGCACCCTGCCCTCTACTCCTTCCGGCACCAGCTTTTTCCTGTCCTCCTGGAAATACCTGTCCCTGCTGCCGGACGACATTGCGGCTATCGAGCCCATGCCCCGGTATACCTTGAAGCTTCTGCCCTGGTATATTTCAATGTCGCCGGGGCTCTCTTCGGTACCGGCGAACAGTGAACCTATCATAACGGTGTCCGCTCCGGCGGCTATCGCCTTTGTAATATCTCCCGAATACTTTATGCCTCCGTCGGCTATTATCGGCACCCCGTATTTGGCTGCGGCCTCCGCGCTGTCCATTATTGCCGTTATCTGTGGAACCCCAATGCCGGCCACAACCCTGGTGGTGCATATGGACCCCGGCCCGATGCCTATCTTCACCGCATCTGCTCCGGCCTTTATAAGCTCCTCGGTTCCCTCATAGGTGGCAACGTTCCCGGCCACCAGCTGAAGCTGTGGATAGACGGATTTTATTTTTTGCACCGCATCAATCACGCCCCTGGAGTGTCCGTGGGCGGTATCCAGCACCACCACATCCACCTGCGCATCATTCAGCACCTTTATCCTCTCCATCATATCCGGGGTTACTCCTATGGCCGCTCCCGCCAGCAGCCTTCCCCCTGTATCCTTGGCGGAGTTCGGATACTTGATGGCCTTTTCTATATCCTTTATGGTTATAAGGCCCTTAAGGTTTTGGTGGGTATCCACAATGGGAAGCTTTTCTATCTTGTATTTCTTAAGAATCTCCTGGGCCTGGCCCAGGGTGGTTCCTTCCGGTGCCGTAACCAGGTTTTCGCTGGTCATGACTTCCGAAATGGTTTTGGTCATGTCGGTTTCAAATCTCAAGTCCCTGTTGGTTATTATGCCCACCAGTTTGCCTTTGACGGTTATCGGCACTCCCGATATATGATATCTTTCCATCAGTTCCAGCGCATCCGAAATCGGATGGTCGGGACCTAAGTGAAAGGGGTCCACAATTACACCGTGCTCTGACCTTTTCACCTTGTCCACTTCCGAGGCCTGGTCCTCTATCGACATATTCTTGTGAATTATACCAATACCTCCTTCTCTGGCCATGGCAATCGCCATACGGGCTTCGGTCACCGTATCCATGCCCGCACTGAGAATGGGAATATTCAGTTTAATTCTCTTTGTAAGACTGGTATCCAGCTTAACTTCATTAGGAAGCACCTGGGACTTTGCAGGAACAAGCAGTACGTCGTCAAAGGTAAGTCCCTTTTTCAACACCTTTTCTTCATACATGTATAAGCCTCCCCTTTAATTTCTTGTATACCAATAATCCGTTCCATGAATTAGGTATTTTTGAGTATTATAGTCAAATAAGATTCCCTTGTCAAATACTTTGTCCCGCCGGTTGTGATTTATTCGGGTTTCATGTCTATAATATCAATATTATATCAGAACTGACAGCAGAATCCTTACCGTTTTTACGGTTTATTTCCAGTCAAGGAGTATTATTTCTCCACGGGCAGCAATTTACCCAAATAAAAATGTCAAAGGAGATAATAATATATCAAGGAGTTCTAATTGTAAGGAGGCTATCGGATGGAAGATATCAGTCCCTCGGAGGTTTTTGAGCCGTTATCGTCCAAGGACCTGTCAATCCTGGAGGAGCAGATGTCCCAGGAGGCCCTTATGATGCTTAAACTGAGACAGTACTCGAAAAAGAGCCAGGATTCGGAGCTTAAAAACCTCTGCAGCAAACTGGCGGAAAAGCACAAGAACCATTACAACGCCCTTTTTAATTATGTGGTTTCCCACTCTGGCAGCGATTAAGGAGGTTTTTGAATGAGCGGCGCCGAATATTTCGGGGATAAGGAAATCCTGAAGGACCTTTTGATATCCGAAAATCACCTGTCCAATTCGTATAACAGCTGCGTCAACGAAAGCACCAGCCGGGCCCTTGGCCAGATACTCGAAAACATCCTCAACGAAACCCACAGAATGCACCGGGATGTTCAGTCCGCCATGACAAAGCGGGGCTGGTGCCGAATAAACAGTGCCGGCAGTAAGGATACCGAAACTGTAAAACGCAAATTCGAGCAGTTAAACGAAGAACTGTTAAAATAAAGTGCACCTCCTGGTGTCAGACTGCGTCTGACACCAGGAGGTGCACTTTGATATTCTATTTCTTCATCCCTACATCATATCCATTCCGCCCATGCCGCCCATTCCTCCCGGGGGCATGTCGTTCTTCTTCTCGGGAATGTCCGCCACAAGGCTCTCGGTGGTAAGCACCATTGCCGCCACCGATGCGGCGTTTTGCAGCGCCGACCTTGTTACCTTTGTGGGGTCCAGAATCCCCGCTTCTATCATGTCCACATATTCGCCCTTGAAGGCGTCGTAACCCATGGCACCCTTCAGGTTCACAACCTTTTCAACTATTACCGAGCCTTCCGCCCCTGCATTGTCGACTATCTGCCTTATCGGCTCCTCAAGGGCTCTTCTTACTATCTTGGCACCGGTCTTTTCGTCGCCTTCCGCCTTATCTATAAACTTGTCAACCTCTACCAGCGTCCTCAGCAGGGCTGTTCCGCCGCCGGCCACTATACCCTCTTCAACGGCTGCCCTTGTTGCAGAGAGCGCATCCTCAATCCTGTGTTTCTTTTCCTTGAGCTCGGTTTCCGAGGCCGCACCCACCTGGATAACGGCTACGCCGCCGGCAAGCTTTGCAAGCCTTTCCTGGAGCTTTTCCCTGTCAAACTCGGATGTGGTATCTTCTATCTGCACCTTAATCTGCTTGATTCTGTTCTTGATTTCGTTTTCGTCGCCCCCACCGTCCACAATAATGGTGTCCTCTTTTGTCACCTTGACCTGCCTTGCCTTACCCATCTGGCTTATTGTGGCGTTCTTTAATTCAAGACCCAGTTCTTCGGAAATTACCTCGCCGCCGGTGAGGATGGCTATATCTTCAAGCATTGCCTTTCTCCTGTCGCCAAAGCCGGGAGCCTTGACGGCCACGCAGGTAAAGGTTCCCCTCAGCTTGTTGACCACCAGCGTTGCAAGGGCTTCGCCCTCGATGTCCTCGGCTATTATTAACAGCTTTTTGCCCTGCTGTACAACCTGCTCAAGTACCGGCAGCAGGTCCTGTACATTGGTTATCTTCTTGTCGGTTATAAGTATATGGGCGTCGTCAAGAACCGCTTCCATTTTGTCGGTATCGGTTACCATATAGGCGGACAGGTATCCCCTGTCAAACTGCATACCTTCAACAACCTCAAGGGTTGTTCCCATGGTTTTGGATTCTTCCACCGTTATAACGCCGTCCTTGCCGACCTTCTCCATTGCATCGGCTATCAGGCTTCCGATTTCTTCGTCGGATGCGGAGTTCGCAGCAACCTGTGCTATCGATTCCTTTTTGTCTATGCTCTTGCTCTGGTTTTTAAGGGCTTCCACTGCCTTTTCCACTGCCTTCTGGATACCCCTTTTAAGTACCATCGGGTTGGCTCCGGCAGCAACATTTTTAAGTCCTTCCCTGACCATCGCCTGGGCCAGAAGGGTAGCGGTAGTGGTACCGTCACCGGCCACGTCATTGGTCTTTGTTGCAACTTCCTTTACTAGCTGTGCCCCCATATTTTCAAAGGGATCTTCAACTTCTATTTCCCTGGCTATCGTTACGCCGTCGTTTGTTATTGTCGGCGTCCCGAACTTTTTGTCAAGTACTACGTTTCTGCCCTTTGGTCCAAGGGTAATCTTAACGGTATCCGCAAGCTGGTTCATGCCTCTTTCCAGCGCTCTTCTGGCATCTTCGCCAAACTTAATCTCCTTAGCCATGTCCTTTCACTCCTTTAAATTGTTTTCTTATTCTATTATTGCAAGTATATCGCTCTGTCTGAGAATGAGGTACTCCTTGTCATCCATCTTGATTTCGGTACCCGCGTACTTGGAATATATGACCCTGTCCCCTGCTTTCACTTCCAGGGCAACCCTCTTGCCGTCCACCAGTTCTCCGCTTCCCACCGCCAGAACTTCGCCTTCCTGGGGTTTTTCCTTTGCGGTATCCGGCAGTACAATCCCGCTCTTGGTAGTCTCCTGTTTTTCGAGTACCTTTACAACAACCCTGTCTCCTAGTGGCTTGATGTTCATGTTTTACCCTCCTCACCTATATGTATGGTTTTTGTTCGGTTTTGTTAGCACTCACTGCTGTTGAGTGCTAATTACAGTTAATATAATAATAAAAGCCGGTTGAGTAATCAAACCCGGTACCGGCCGGAAATCGCACATAATTGGTCAAAATTCTCAATTAATATAAATTATATAGTCTTTTCTCTGTATATCCATTATTTGTCCCTATTTTCAGCCATTTTATCTTCAGGCGCCGGTCTGTCCCATTGTGCCCCTGGCATAATAGAACAAATACTGCTGGGCAACCCCCGCAAGGGGGCCAAACCTGTTTTGAGCATGCCGCCTTATTTCATTAAGGGATGTATCCTTTTTCAGGTAGTAGTGCTCCATTACCCTTTTAATCCACACGTCCACCGGAAAAGCGTCCAACCGTGCCATTGAAAACAGCATAACGCAGTCGGCCACCTTGGGCCCCACGCCGGGAGTACCCATAAGAACTTCCCTTACTTCCCCGGTGCTCATTTCGGACAGCGATTCCAGGTCCACCTTTCCCGCTACCACCATTTCGGCCGCCTTTGACAGGTACTTTGCCCTGTATCCGCAGCCGCAGGCGGTTATATCCTCCCGGGACAGCAGCGCCAGGCACAAAGGGGTGGGGAAGTCATAATAAGTTTTCCCGTTTGCAGTGAATTTCCTGCCGTATCTGCGGCACAGCATTTCGATTGTTTTCTTGATTCTGGGTATGCCGTTGTTTGCTGAAATAATGAATGAAACCAGTGTCTCCCAGGGATCCTGTTTCAGAATACGTATGCCGTATCCGTATTCCACCGCCCGGGCCATAACGGGGTCGCGGCACAGCTCCTTCTTAATGCGGCCATAATCCCTCCCAAGGTCGAAGTATCCGACCCAGTATTCCCTGAATTCACGCCGGTTGGTACCGTCAAACAGCACATAACCGCCTTTTTTTTGGACCCTCAGGGCCCTGCCTCCGGCAACGCCGGTGTAGCTGCCGTCCGGCATTGCATTCCACCGGAAACACTGACCGCACTCGAATATATGCCCGGGTTCAAAATTCCCTGCATTTCTTAAAAGAACCCCGCTATCGGTATTTTCCAAATCCATAGAAATCCCCCTTTCCGGCGGCCGGAATGGCCGGCTGTTTGTCTTAGTCGGGCAGCTTCATGTCCCCTGCCCTGATCCAGCCCTTCTTTCTCATAAGTTCCGAAAAAACCAGCGTAAGAACCACCGGAGCGGCAATATGCAGTATCAGTATTTTCAAAAGCACCGAAACCTCCGGGCCCATCGCCGCCACCGTTCCGAACTGGCCCACAAGGCCGCTGGTACCCATACCCGCCCCCAGCGGAATGTTTTCCATTCTAAACACCGTGGTGGCAAAGGGCCCTATTACCGCCGAGGCCAGCGTGGGAGGAATCCAAATAAGCGGGTTTTTGACTATATTGGGCACCTGCAGCATTGATGTGCCAAGGCCCTGGGAAAAAAGTCCCCCCCAACCGTTTTCCCTGTAGCTGGCCACGGCAAAGCCCACCATCTGGGTACTGCAGCCCACCGTAGCGGCCCCGGCGGCAAGACCTCCCAGCCCCAGCATAATCGCAAGGGCGGCACTGCTTATGGGCATTGTAAGCACCATACCCATAAGCACCGAAACCAGTATGCCCATGGGTATCGGATGCAGTTCGGTGGCCCACATTATCCATCTGCCAAGACCCGTCATAATGGCGGAGACACCGGGACCCACCAGCGTACCCGCCAGCACCCCTGTAATTATTGTAATCGCCGGCGTTACCAGTATATCCACCTTTGTCTCCTTGGATACCATTTTACCAAACTCGGCACCCACAACCGCCGCCACGAAAGCGCCGACGGGGCCGCCCAGCTGATTGCCCACCATCCCCGTAAGGGTGGAAGCGAAAAGTACCAGCGGCGGAGCCTGCAGGCCATAGGCCACCGCCACGGCTATGGCGGGGCCGGTCATCTGTCCGGCCACTGGATAAATTGTTT
Source organism: uncultured Clostridium sp. (assembly GCA_964529035.1). GTDB lineage: Bacteria > Bacillota > Clostridia > Ch29 > Ch29 > CAZGUG01. The sequence goes on along the minus strand of CAZGUG010000070.1, from coordinate 546 downwards.
CATAGAGGAAGGGAATATGAAGATTTTCCCCGATAACTTTTAGAATAAGTCCGATAATCAATGAAGCAAACAGTCCCTGGGCCATGGCCCCGAGGGCTTGTACACCGTACCTGTGCAGTGAAATTTCAATATTTTTTCTCTTTAAAAAGCTTTGCTTTTGTTCCATTTTGACCTCTCCCCGCCTGGTATATTATATTTGACAGGCGATGTATACAACTGTATATACACCTGTAATGTCTTATATAATACATGCCTTTTTGAGAATTGTCAATAAATATATATAGGCGGGGGCACAAAAAGGGGCGGAACCTTATGGGGTCCCGTCCCCTATTAAAAACCGTATCTTCCGTTGTATACAAACCGTCGGCAGGATTAACACCAGCCGCGCAGCTTCATTGCATCTGCAACCCTCTTTATGGCTATCATATAGGCGGCGGTCCTCATGTCAACCTTCTTCTCTTCCTTAAGTGCCCAAATGGCATCGAAGGCTTCCTTCATTTTTACGATCTGTTTTTCCTGTACCTCTTCGAAGGTCCAGTAGTAGTT
>CAZGUG010000069.1:0-8812 GCA_964529035.1 uncultured Clostridium sp. | reverse complement strand
TGAAAATCCTCCGGATATCTTTTTTTGATTGTCAGGCAGGCTCCGGCCACAAGGGTCATGCCTCCCAGTATAACTATGGAACTGATTGTACCGAGAAACAGAACCGGAAGGTCAAATACAATCATAATGAGTGCAAATATATATATAGTGACTATAGCAAACCCCGGGGCATTGTATCGGTTAAGCCTGCTAAAGACCGGCGGCATTATCCCGTCAATGGCCAGACTGTACAGCGACCTGCTGCTGGCCATATACGCCGCATTCATTGGCGTTATTATCGCCACCATGGCACAAACCTGTATCAGCGGTGCCCAGGGATTTTCGAGCAGCGCCGAAGCCTGGGCGAGATTTGGTTCAAAGGCTTTTATTGTATCCCATCCCAGCCCTCCGGTAAAGACAAGGGTTGTAACAAGATACAAAAAACCCACTATTGCCGAAGCAATAATAATGGACTTTGGAATGGTTTTCTGCGGGTTTTCCACCTCATCCCCCACCTCCGCAACAATATACAGCCCGGTGTATGCATAAAAGGCTGTCATGCTGCCCTTCAGAACCGGCCCAACTCCGGGTCCCCATAAAGGGGTTAGATTATCCGGCCGTACTTTGAAAATTCCGAACCCGCTGAAAACTGCAAGCCCCCCGATAACAGCCACAACCAAAAACTGAACAACCCTCTGGGTTGTCCTTATACCAAGCAGGTTAACAACCAGAACAGCTGTTAACACGGCGGCGGCAACCAGCCTGCTGTCCAAATCGAGGTATACAGATAAATAACCGGCAAACCCGCTGCTCATCAAAGCAAGCCCGCAGAATGAACCTACCAGTCTCATCCAGCCTATCACAAATCCTATAAAATCACTGTAAAACATCTTTGCGTACCGGTAAGTGGCGGCGGTAGCCGGGAAAACCGATGCCACCTGGGCATAACAGATGGATGAAGTAACGGCAACAATAAGGGCTGTAAAATAGCACAAAAAAAGGCCGGGGCCTGTGGCAACCGCCAGCGGACCTATCATTATGTATATTCCCGAACCGATAACCGTTCCAACTATAATTTCCACGGCTCCGGCCAGGCCGATTTTATATGATACACTTTTCCTTATTGTAAACACTCCCTGCGTCCTCTACAAAACCCGAACCTAAAATAATGGAAGCCCCGCCTTATTGCGGCTGTCGGCAGGGCCAAGCCTTAAACCTGTTATGGCATTACCATTATATTATTGACAACCGGACGCTCTTTACCATCCGATGGCCTGTTGAGTACCACCCCGTTAAAATACATGGCGCTGGACCCTCCCCCGTCAAGGTTATAGGCCTCCTTTACCCCCAGCTCCAGCAGTTTGTCCTGGAGGTGTTCCAGTGTAACGCCCACGCTCCAGTCACCCTGCCGCCCGTCGATTACTATCATTATCAGATCATCGTTGGCGTACTTGCCTATTATTGTCCTGGGCTGGTTGGTGGTCTTCCACTCTTCGGGTATCTCCACCTTTTTCCCGTCCTTTAACAGTACCGGTATGAAACTCACTCCATGATAGGGCTGAAGTTTCATCAGGTCTTTTTCGGTCTTCGGAATCGTTCCTATAACCTGTCCCTTTTTGTTGATACCCGCAAAAAACAAATCCCCCGGATAACCGTTGAAGGGCTCAACCAGTTTACCGTCTATAACGGTATTGCCTATCATCCGGGCATAGGCCCGGCCGTTACGACTTTCGGTATAAAAACCTCCACCGTTTATCGCCAGAATAGCACCCTTTCTTTTGGCCGCTTCGGATGTGTTCTCAAGTTCCCCCAGCGCATCCTGTGCCAGTACCACCTTAAAGGCTTCGGGATTGAAAAGCTTTACCTTGGCTATAAATCCGCGGTAGCCAAGCTCCGCCAGCTTGAATATTTTTATCTCGGTATTGTCCGAAATATGCGCGGATACCGTCGGCCCCAGCATATCCAGGATTTTCTGTTCATAAATATCGTCGGACAGCTTTCTGTGGGAAACGCTTTGCTCGGACAGCTCTGCCAGGCTTTTGTACTGCTCTGAATAGGTCTCTTCCTGCGTCCGGGCCAGTATACCAAGGTCCGCAATGCTTTGTCTGAGAAGGCTTGTCTCCTCCTGCAGCACCGCCGCCTGCTGCTCAAGGGCGGCTGTCGGAAACTGCAGCATTACGCTGTCCTCCACAAAATCATAACACACCAGGAAAAGGGCTATAAAGGGAGCTGCTATAAACAACAGAAGAACATTAATTCTGAACATTGGGAGCCTCCTTCAGTATCTGCAGAGCCCTTTCCAGTTCTTCAAGCTGGTCTTCCAGGTCTCCCAACTGCCTGTCTATACGCCTTTGTACCGAAGTTGAACTCGAAAGGGTTGAATCGGTCTCTTCTATCCTCTCCCTAAGTCCTGTAATTTCGTGGCCAAGCAATTCCATCCTTTCGGTTAACTGCTGTATATTCACAGCATTTTCCTGCTGTACATTCCTTATGGAAGTATCAATATAATCCTTTGCGTAGGTATACCCGTAATAGGCGGCGGCACACCATACTCCTGCGCTCAGTATAAATATAACTATATTTATAAATATTTTTTTGTTCCTCTGCTTTTTCTTTTTCGTATCCACTCTTGAAACTTCTGTTTCAGGGATATTCGCATTTTTATCCATTTTTTTGTCTTCCCCCCTTTTTATCTACAATAAATATGCTATATCAAACAAGGGTTCGAATCAAGCGGGGAAGCACATATGGTGGCAATTGCCTTTTTACCTGTACCTGGAACCATACTTGTCTGTATATACCCTGCCGTATTCAAGTTTTTCCTCGCTGTGGGGCTGTTTGTGCTCATCGGGATAGCCCACTGCAATAATAGCCTCTACGCTTCTTTCATCGGGTATTTTCAGCGTCTCTCTGACAAACTGTTCGGCGGTGGTACTGTCGTCATGCATCCTGTTTCTGATATGTACCCAGCAGGAACCAAGTCCCATGGAATGGGCGGCCAGTTGTGCTATTATACCGGCTATAGTGGTATCTTCTATCCAGGTATCTCTCCTGTCCGGTTCTCCAAGCAGCACAATACCGAGGGCGGCATCCTTAAGGAAGACTGAACTTCTGTCTCTTACCGTCGACAGGGTTTTAAGTGTATTTTTTTCTGTCACAAACACGAATTCCCATGGCTTTTGATTGCTTGCCGACGGCGAAACCAGGACCGCCTTTACCAGCGCGTCTATTTTTTCCTTTTCTATTTCAGTGTCCTTATACTTCCGTATGCTTCTTCGTTTCATAAGAAGATCAATCATTATATATCCTCCAATCCTAGCTTATTATCCTAATTATACCCCAACCCGACTTTGGTATAAAGGTTTTCAATAGAAAAATCCGCGCTGCTGACTTGACAAAAAACTCGCTAGATGCTATATTCATTACATAAAACCAAATATAATCTTCAGGGCAGGGTGAAATTCCCGACCGGCGGTAATACGGAAGCTTTCCGTTAGCCCGCGAGCCAAGGCTGACCCGGTGTGATCCCGGGGCCGACAGTAAAGTCTGGATGGGAGAAGATTAAGCATTTTGATTTCCCTGAGATTATATTGCGGGGAATTTTAATTTTTCAGGGAGGTAGCTCAATATGAAGTACGATGTAAACAAGCTGGTAAAACTTGCATTGCTTTCAGCCCTATCAATACTACTTATGATGGTAATAAGGTTTCCAATAATTCCATCAGCACCTTTTTTGGAATATGAGCCGGGTGACGTTCCCGCCCTGATAGGTGCATTTCTTTACGGCCCCGGTGCCGGACTGCTGATAACCGCAGTGGTATCATTGATTCAGGCAACCACCGTCAGTGCCGGAAGCGGCTGGATAGGCGCCATAATGCACATGGTTGCCACCGGTACCATGGTTCTGGTGGCGGGCTTAATATACAAAAGAATGCACTCCTTTAAGGGAGCTGTTATTGCTCTTCTGGCGGGTTCTGTGGGAATGACGCTGGTGATGATTCCGCTCAATCTGTTCTTTACTACAAGGTTTTTGGGCGTACCCGTTGAAGCTGTAAAAGCCATGATTGTGCCGATAATAATACCCTTCAACCTGATTAAGGCGGTAGGCAATTCCGCCCTGACGGTCCTTGTGTACAAATCTGTGGCAAGGGTTTTGAGGATAGAAACTGCAGCTTCTGCCGGCGAAGCACATGAAACCGAATAACAAGGCTTCTTAAATAAACCGAAAAACGAGACGCGCCTGCGAATGTCATTGGGTATCTGATATTCGCAGATGCGCTTTTTATATCTACCACACGGCCACTGTTCCGTCGGCCCGCGGTTCGGTTGCTCCTGCCATTATGCCGTTTTCTGTGTTCCATATAATCTGTCCCCTGCCGAAGGAACTGCAGTCATCCTGCGGCTCTATAATATGACCCGCTTTTTTCAGCAGCTCTGCTGCCGGCCCCGGGAACTGCCGTTCAATGAATACCCTTTTCCCTTCCACCCACTGCCAGCGCGGTGCGTCCAGCGCATCCTGCGGATTCATTTTGAAATCAATGCTGTTCATAACAACCTGTACATGACCCTGGGGCTGCATAAAGCCGCCCATAACCCCAAAGGGCCCCACCGGCTTTCCTTCCTTGGTAAGAAACCCGGGTATTATGGTATGATATGGTTTTTTCCCGGGCGCTATGCAGTTGGCATGGGATTTATCCAGCGAGAAACCAATACCCCGGTTATGAAGGCTGATACCGGTATCCGGCACCACCAGCCCCGAACCGAAACCCCTGAAATTGCTCTGTATAAACGAAACCATGTTGCCGTCACCGTCAGCCGCAGCCAGATAAACGGTACCTCCCTTAGGCGGAGTACCTGGCTTTGCAAGCAGTGCGGTATCTCCAACAAGCTTTCTTCTCTGATTGGCGTAATCATCCGACAGCAGCCAGTCAACCGGCACCTCCATGGATTTGGGGTCGGCTATATATTCCAGGCCGTCGGCAAAGGCAAGCTTTACAGCCTCTATCTGCCTGTGGAATGTATAAAAGGTGTCCCTTTCGGTAAATTCGAACCCCTTCAGAATATTCAGCGCCATTAAGGCAACCATCCCATGGCCGTTGGGAGGTATCTCCCACACATCGTAGCCCCTGTAGTTTATCTTAATAGGCTGCACCCATTGGGGGCTGTATTCTTCCAGGTCTTCCTTTCTCAGATAACCTCGGTATTTTCTTGAAAAACTGTCTATCCTGTCTGCCAGGTCTCCTTTATAGAAGTCCTTTCCTTTTGTCCGGGCTATTTTATCCAGCGTTTCGGCATGGGCCGGTGACCTCCACATCTCCCCCGGCGCCGGAGACTTCCCGGCGGGAGCAAAGGTTTCAAACCAGTGCCTGAACTCCTCACCCTTAAGCAGCCCCTTATACATATTATAGGCTCTCTCCCAGGCGGCAGCAACTGTCGGGGATACCGGATAACCCTCATAAGCATAGCCTATGGCGGGGGACAGCACCTTAGTAAGGGGCAGTTTCCCAAACCGCCTTGACAGTTCCGCCCATGCATAGGGTGCCCCGGGCACGGTTACCGGTATCCAGCCAAACCCGGGCATTTTTCTGTGCCCGGCCTTAATAACCGCCTCTGCGGTTATGCTCTTTGGCGCCGGGCCGCTTGCATTAAGCCCGTGCAGTTTGCCGTCGGCCCAAACCAGCGCAAAGGCATCACCGCCTATTCCGTTTGAAGTGGGTTCCACCACCGTAAGGCAGGCGGCGGTCGCTATGGCCGCATCCACGGCACTGCCGCCCTTCTTTAACATCTCCAGCCCTGCCTGGGCGGCAAGGGGCTGTGAAGTAGCAACCATGCCCTTTCCTGCGTACATTACTTTTCTTCTGGACGGGTAACCATACCGAAACGGGTCAAATTCCATTCCGTACATCCCTCCTATGATCGTAGTGTTATAGGAAACTTCTTAAAATCCCGTTTCATAAGCAGCAGCCGTTTCACATCGTTTAACACCGCCCGGCAGTCCACCGGAATCATGAGCCAAAGCGTATTGTTAAAGGGTTTGGCCGAATTTATTATATCCGGTATGACCGGACTCAGTTCTCCGGAAACAATTTCTAGCGATTGGACCAATCCAACAGGGATAACAATCAGCACGACAAAGCTTTCCTTTTCGGGATATAAAGTACATACGGCCCTGCCGGACTTGTTATATTTGACGTTCCAGCCCGGCTTGAGTGAACACTTGCTGTAGGTTATTCGCGGGGATACATTGAACTCCTGCCTTATGAAGGCATTCAGTTCCTCCCATAGAATATCCGCCGGCTTGTCCAAGTATGCGGATATCTCATCATATGTAGGCGTATATGAAGAGTCTAAAATCAAATCTTCCTTTGTCATATTACCACCTCCCATACCGGAACGGCTTTCTGTCATCATTCTACAGCCCTGAGCCAAAATCCTCCTTAAGTCTGCAGCTGCCAAGGAAACTGCATTTTCTAATCCAATTCTAATGATTTTCTAATTTTCATCTAAACATCCATGCATATAATGCATGTTAGAAAAGCCGGCAGTCAAAAGTCGGCAGAAAAATGGAGGGATTATTATGACAATAAAAATCGAACAGGTGGATTTAATCATGCAAAGGGCAAACGTTGGCTATGCAGAGGCAAAGGAAGCGCTGGAAAGTTGTGGCGGCAGCACGGTGGATGCGCTGATTTACCTGGAGAAGCAAAACAAGGTAAAACAAAAAAAGAAAAGAGAATGTGAAAGCAGTATAATGGACAAAACAACCAACCTGGTACGCAAAGGCAACCGCACAAAGTTCATAATACGAAAAAAAGAAAAGGACATTCTCAACATTCCGGTCAACCTGGCAATTATTGCCGGCATATTTGCGGCACCCGTCGCGGCAGCAGGTATTCTGCTGGCCCTTTTAACCAGCCACAGGATAAGAATCGAAAAGGAAGACGGCGCAGGTATACAGGCAAACGACATAATGGACAAAGTATCCAATGCAGTGGAAACCGCAAAGGAAAGCTTCGCCCAAAAGGACGAAACGGACTCCGGCAATAACACCGAAAAACCTGAACCGGCGGACCGTCCCGCTACGAAATAAACTCCCAAACGGTACAGCAGGTGATTTTAATCGCAAAGTATTGTATAATTTTGACCATAACCCGGCATAGGAGGTCTTTCTATGGAAAAGGATAAAATCCTTATAGTGGAGGATGAAATAAAACTGGCGCGGTTTCTGGAACTTGAGCTGATGCATGAAGGATACGACGTGGCAAAGACTCATGATGGCAGGCAGGGCCTTAAGAGGGCCCTTCAGCCGGACATATCACTTGTGGTGCTGGATGTTATGCTGCCGGTTATAAACGGGATGGAAGTATGCAGGCGGATAAGACAAACCTCGGATAAACCCATAATTATGCTGACCGCCAAGGATGATACGATCGACAAGGTTATGGGCCTTGACCTGGGAGCGGATGATTATTTGACCAAACCCTTTGCCATAGAGGAACTTTTGGCACGCATACGCTCCATACTGAAACGCAGGAACCGTAGTGCTACACGCAGCAGGCTTCTGAACGCCGGCGAACTGGTAATTGACCTTGAAAAATACCAGGTGTCTTACCGCCAGCAGCCGGTAGAGCTTACCAAAAGGGAGTTTGACCTTCTTAAATACCTTGTGGAAAACCGCAACATAGTCCTTACCCGCGACGAAATACTCAGGGAAGTATGGGGCTTTGACTATACGGGAGACACAAACGTGGTGGATGTTTATATACGCTACCTGAGAAGCAAAATCGACCAGAGGTTTAATGCCAGTCTTATCAGGACCGTCCGAGGGGTGGGATATATTCTGGAAGATGAGTAAACATAAGGTTTCAGGCCGGGGAATAAAAAGCATATTTGGCACTATGTTTTCGATATTGAAGTTTCTGTTCGGAAGCCTGGTAGTTGTTATCCGTTTTATGGGTAAGGCTGCCGGGCTGCTTGTGTATCCCGTCAAGAGTATCGCTGCGCAGTTAAAAAAGCTGCTTCGGTTTTCTCTCACCTTTAAGATAACCACCACCTATGCGCTTATGTTTACCGTTTTGCTTTTTTTGTCCAGCCTTTTAATTGCAATCCTAGCAAGGTTATACCTGGTATACGGCCTGGGTATCGAAGACGACTACACCGGACTGATACTTTCGGTTCTTTCCACCGTAAATATCGTTATAATAATAGTCACTCTGGTAATCGGTTGGAGGATGAGCCGCAAAATGCTGCTGCCGATAAAACATATGACCGATACTGTAAAAAAGATATCGGTGCAAAACCTTGACAAACGATTGGATGTGGGCGGTTCCCATGACGAGTTAAAGGACCTGGCCCAAACCTTCAATGAAATGATTGACCGCATCCAAAGCTCCTATGAACGGCAGAACAGGTTTGTATCCGACGCTTCCCACGAATTAAGGACACCGGTGGCGGTTATACAGGGTTACGCAGACCTTCTGGACCGCTGGGGAAAGGAACACAGGGATGTCATGGACGAATCCGTCGGGGCAATCAAGGGCGAGACCGATAACATGAAGGAACTTATAGAAAAACTTCTGTTCCTGGCCAGGGCGGACAAGAACCAGCTGATACTCAAAAAACAGCAGTTCGTTTTGGACGGCCTTTTGGAGGAAATTGCTTCCGAAAGCCGGCTGCTTGATACCGGCCATGCGGTAAGCTGCCGCATACAAACCGAAGGGACCCTGCTTTTCGCAGACCGCAGCTACATCAAACAGGCCCTTCGCGTATTTGTGGATAACAGCATCAAGTACACTCCCGCCGGCGGGAAAATAGAAATATCGGCCCTGCAGAC
>CAZGUG010000068.1:0-8916 GCA_964529035.1 uncultured Clostridium sp. | reverse complement strand
GGGACGCAATTCCAAAACAAACGCCCATATCCTTTTTATTGACGGAATGGTTGACTCCTCCTTTGTATCCCAAAATATACTGAAGCCCCTTATGATGCTGGAAACAAAAGATGCCGGGAAACAGGACCTGTACGGAGATATATGCAATGAACTGCTTCCGGTGGGCACCGCAACCGTAGAAAAAACACCGGATTCCCTTATAATGAAGGTATTGTCCGGTAATGTAGGAATTCTGGTAGAAGGCCTAGAAAACTTCCTTGCGGTTGAGGCTATAGGCTGGGAAGAAAGAAGGGTGGAGGAGTCAAAGGCCGAAACAGTCGTTAAAGGCATGCGATCCAGCTTTATTGAAAGCCTCAGGGTCAACAGGTCGTTAATCAGGAGGATTATCAGGCATCCCAAGCTGAAAATTGAAAAGATAACCCTGGGCAGGCTGACCAATACCGAAATAAATATTTTCTATATGCAAGGCATAGTTATGAAAGGACTTGTGGATGAGGTTAAGGAGCGACTTGACAGGATTGATGTCGATGGAATTATTGGCCTTTCCAGCATCCAGGAGACCATCGACGATTCGCGTTTTTCGATATTCAGCTCCAGCTATTCGACCGAGCGGCCGGACAGGGCCTGCAGCTGTCTTTTGGAGGGACGGGTGGTCATAATGATGGACAACTCCCCCTTTGCCGTCGTTGTCCCTTCGATAGTAGCCCACCTGTTTCAGTCCCCCGAAGATTATAATACCAAATATATTACCACAAGCATCATAAGACTGTTAAGGTTTGTCGGCCTGATAAGCACCCTTTTACTGCCCGGCCTGTATGTGGCTATATTCTCCTATCACCATGAGATGATACCCATAGAGCTGTTAAACACCGTCTCGCTGTCCCGGGAGCAGCTTCCCTTTCCCATCTTTCTTGAAATGCTGATGCTGGAGGTCACCTTTGAAATACTCAGGGAAGCCGGGATCCGCCTGCCCCGGCCGGTGGGACAGATAATAAGCTTTGTGGGGGCCGTGGTTATCGGCCAGGCCACCGTGTCAGCCCGGCTGGTATCCCCTCCCTCCATAATCATTGTAGCCCTTACCGCAATTGCTTCCTTTACCGTGCCCATCGTTGAAGGAGGAAATGCCATAAGAATGCTGAGGTTTCCGGTGCTGTTCGCAGCAGGGACCTTCGGGCTGCCGGGTATTGTTTCAGTACTGCTGCTAATACTCATCCACCTCTCCGGTCTGAGAAGCTTCGGCGTGCCCTACCTGGCACCCATCAGTCCATTTGCCTTGTCCGACTGGAAGGATTTTTTCATAAGGGCTCCAATGTCTTTCATGAAAACCAGGCCGGTACAGACCGGCAAGGCCAACCTCCGACGCCGGGGACGTTGGAAACAGGGGGACAGTTAAAACATGGACAAAAAGATTGGACTTCAGGTTTTAATACTCATTATGTCCCTTATCCTGGGCGGCTGCTGGGACCGCCGGGAACCCGAAAACATGCTTGTGGTTAATTCCATACTGTTTGACCGGACCGGAACCGAAAACAACTCGCAGTACAAGGTATCCTTCAACGCCTCAAAACCCGGCACTGAAGAAACGCAGGCAGGGACTGGCGGGGAAACCGGCGGTCAACAGGGTCCCGGCCGCTGGATAACCACCTGCTACGGGAATACCGTGGAGGAAGCCCTGTCCAGGCTCAGTAGTTACTCAACAAGGTATCCATATCTCGGCCACATGAGAATAATCGCATTCAGCGAAGAATTGGTACGGGGATATCTTCACGAAACGATAGACTACCTTGCCAGAAAACAAAACATACGCTTTAGAAGCTATGTAGTTGTAACAAAGGGGAAGGATACCCTCCTGTCGTCAGAGGCAAGATACGAAGAAACCCTGAGCGAGGAGCTTCACTCCATTCTTGAATTGGGCTCCAGGGAAGGTGACTCCTTTCATAGCAACGATTTGAACCATTTTATGCAGGACCTTCTTGCTGAAGGAAAGGACCCCTGGGCACCGGTGGTTAAATTTGCTGCCTCTGCGGATGAAAATGAAGCTACTACCGGCACTTCGGTTATGGTAGAAGGAACGGCACTGTTTAAAGGAGAAATGCTGGCAGGATTTCTCAACGCTGAAGAAACCCGGGGATTCCTGATGTTAAAGGGTTTGGCCCGCAAAGACAGTATTTCAGTCAGTTACGACGGTAAAAAGGCCTCATTCCGATACCACCAGGTAAATGTAAAGCGTGAGCCGGTATCGGAAGGCGGCAATATAAGAATAGATTATCGGGTTAGCTGTAAAGGATTCCTGCAGGAAATGACCTTTGGCACCAGTTTTTCAGAGGAAGCAATGGCCGGGCTGGAAAAAACTATTGCCGGCCGGATAGAGCATAACCTGACCGAAACCATACAAAAGTGCCAGCGGCTGAAGTCGGATGCCCTTGGCATTGGGCGGTTCATCCATGCCACAAATCCCAAGTTTTGGAATGAACACAGCCATGACTGGAGCGAGATTTTCCCCGAAATAGAAATCGGTGTAAAGGTTGACGTTGAGATAACAGGGACCGATTTCGGGTACAGACCCGTTAAACCTTCTGAATAATGCAGGTGAACAATATGCGAAAACAAATTATAAGCGGCGGTCAGCTTGTAGGTATCATGTTCTGGTCCATCTCGGGGACCGCCATAATCACTCTTCCAACACTAATAGCAATCCATGCTCCCAGGGATGCATGGACTGCTGCACTATTCTTTTTTGCCGCCGGCTCAGTGATGTGCCTGTTGGTCGGAGCCCTGGCCCGAAGGCTTAACGGCAGGGATTTTGTCTCCCTGGTACAGCAGGCACTGGGAATCTGGCCCGGTAAACTGCTGCTTATAATCTTTTTAGTATGGCTGTTCCATACCATAAGCTTTATAATATGGCAGATGGGCAGCTTTATAAGCCTTTCCTTACTGCCCAACGCACCTTTTACTGCGGTGCTCATCGTAATAATTCTTCCCCCGGTTTACGCCGTCTATAAAGGAATAGAGGATATAGCCCGCTGCGGCCAGATAATATTCATACCCACAACGCTAACCCTACTCCTATTACTCCTGCTGCATATTCCGGAAGTAAATCCGGAGAACCTGATGCCGATTCTTGGCGACGGTATTTCCAACATCCTGCAAGCTGGATTTGTGACGCTGCCCTGGGCAGGGGAAATTGTTCTTGTACTCTTTCTGGTTCCTTATTTAAAGGACAGCCGCAAAACAGCCAGGTTCTCGTTTATTACGGTTTCTCTTATCGGATTTGGAGGTCTTATCGGCGAAATATTTTATACCGCAGTTTTCGGGCCTCTCCTACAGCACCTTATAAATCCTTTTTACGCTATAGTCCGTTATATCAGGCCGACTGCATTTATTGAGAGGTACGATATCTTTTTCGTTGCCATAATCCTATTCGGAAGTTTCATCAAGATTTCGTTATTTATCTATATCTTTGTCCTCTGCCTCTCCCGGGTTTTAGGCATGACGAGCCATCGGCCGCTGGTGCTTCCCTCATCAGCCGGACTTATAGTGCTTGCTTGTTATTCAGTAAAGAGCCTTAACCATCTGCTGATGCACATGGACACTGTTTTTCCCGTTTATACCACTGCGCTTCTGTTCGGATTCCCTTTATTGGTATTGCTCGTGGCTAAAATCAGGGGGATAAAATAAGCTGTTTACCCTTTAAGATGATTGTCTTACAGATGATTGTCTTACAATTGAAACGGTGATAATATTGTATTTGAAAGAGGGGGTCCTGCAATGCAAGATAAATACAAGAAAACGATACTCTTACTGTTACTATGCCTCATATTTTCCTTGCCGGCCCATCCAAAGCCGGCATTCGCCCGGGAAGCCGGAAAAAGCATAATCATCCTTTTTACCCATGACCTGCACGATCACTTGCTGCCGGTCAAGGACCTGGAAAACGGGTCTGTTATCAGTTCGGGCGGGTTTGCCAGGCTTAAAAGCGCAATCCTGGAAGAAAAGAAAAAAAGCCCCGACGCGCTACTTGTTGACGCGGGAGACTTTTCCATGGGGACACCCTTTCAGACCATTTTCCAAAGCGATGCCCCGGAGCTGAGATTACTGGGCGAGATGGGATATGACGTGGTTACCTTCGGGAACCATGAATACGACTATCGGGCCCTGGGCCTTGCCGAAAGCCTCAATGCTGCAATGCAAAGCGGGGACAGGCTGCCGCAGGTTGTGCAGTCCAATGTTGTGTTCCCGATGGAAGACAGCGGAGGCCTGACCCCTTCACTGGCGGCACTTTATAAAGCCTATAGAGACTATGGTGTTAAGGATTACACTGTAATTGAAAGAAACGGTGTAAGGGTGGGTATATTCGGTCTTATGGGGGAGGATGCGGCCTACAAGGCACCCATGTCCGGGGTGGAGTTTGAAGCCCCGGTGGAAAGCACCCGGCGGGTTGTGGATGTATTAAGAACGCAGGAAAGGGCAGACCTAATTATTTGCCTGTCCCATACCGGAACCTGGGAGGATGGCGGGGAACCCGGGGATGACGATTTGGCGCAAAAAGTTCCCGGTATAGATATTATCATAAGCGGACATTCCCATACGATATACCCCGAGCCCCTTGTTGTCGGGGGGACAATTATCGGCTCCGCCGGTGACGGCTGCCGGTACCTGGGCGTAATCGAGGTTTCCAAGGATGCCAAGTCCGGCTGGAAGCTCACAGACTACCGCCTTCGGCGGATAGACGATAGTTTAGCGGACGATACTCGGATTCTTGAGATAATAAATGGATACAAAGAACTGGTACAGCAAAGGTATTTCGGTAAGTTCAACCTTGGTTTTGACCAGGTGCTGGCGGTATCTTCCTTTAATTTCAGGCCCCGGGGCGAGATAGCCGATGACCACGGCGAAGACACCCTGGGAAACCTTATAAGCGATGCCTATGTATACGCCGTAAAACAAGCCGAAGGCGAAGACTACGTGACCGTTGATGCGGCGATAGTGCCTGTCGGCACAATAAGGGATTCCTTTTACGAAGGTGAAATAACCACAGCGGATGCTTTTGGTGTAAGCTCGCTGGGAATAGGTGCCGACGGTGTGCCGGGTTACCCTTTGATTTCGGTGTACCTTACCGGCAAAGAGCTGAAGACCGCCTGCGAGGTTGACGCGTCGGTATCGCCACTGATGAAGGATGCCCAGCTTTTTATTTCGGGTATAAATTATACCTTCAACCCCAACCGGTTTATTTTCAACAAGGTAACCGATACCTATCTAGAAAGGCCCGACGGGTCCAGGGAAGAGATACGGGATGAAAAGCTCTACCGCGTGGTGGCAGGCCTGTACTCGGCCCAGATGCTGTCCATAGTCGGGGACAAATCCTTCGGCCTTTTGTCAATTATGCCCAAAACCGCCCAAGGCGCGCCTATCACCGACTTTGAAGCACATATCATAAAGGATGCGGCCGGTGGCGGGGAGCTTAAGGAATGGCTGGCCATAGCCAGGTACCTGCAGTCCTTTGACAGGGTAAACGGCGTTCCCCGTATACCGACCTATTATAGCAGTACTCACGGCAGAAAGGTGGTCGACGACAGCCGCAGCATCGCCGTCCTTATAAGCAGCCCCAACGAAATTGCGCTGGCGGCATATGCCGCTGCCATAATTGTGGCTGCCCTTGCGACTGTGGCAGTCCTACGGATTTCAGCGCGCAGGAAACGATTGAAATCCAGTAGGACAGCCCGGCACTTAGAGTAAGCAACTTAATCCTTGGGGGGAGAGGTTTTGCAGCCGCGAAAAAGGACAAGGCTAAGAATTGCATTGGGAAAGATGTGTTATGCCCTCTTGAGATACCTGAAATGGTATTTTGGCGGCATTAGGTTTGCCAAAAAAAGGAATGACAGCACATACCCCGTTGTGGCGTTCCGGCATAGGACGCCTCTAATAAGAAAATTGAAAGACGTAGAGATGTGGCTGCAGTATAACAAGGTAAAAAACCTGGCCATAGCTGTACAAAGAATAAACGGAATAATTGTGAACCCGGGGGAAACATTTTCCTACTGGAGGCTTATTGGTAAACCAGCCAAAAGAAAGGGCTATGTCGACGGGATGGTGTTATTCTATGGAGGATTTTAGCCGGGAACCGGAGGGGGCCTGTGCCAGCTGTCCAACCTCATATACTGGATGACCCTTCATACCCCGCTTACCGTTACCGAAAGGCACCGCCACAGTTACGATGTTTTTCCCGATTCAAACAGGACACAGCCCTTCGGGAGCGGTGCAACCTGCGTTTACAATTACCTGGACCTGCAGGCAAAAAATAATACAAAACACCCGTACCAGTTATGCGTGCGTTTAACGGACGAATACCTGGAAGGGGAATGGAGGACTCTGGAACAGCCGGAGTATTCGTATGAAGTTTACGAGAAGGAGCACCGAATAACCCATGAAATATGGGGCGGATATTTAAGGCATAATGTGATAGGCCGGCGGGTGTATGAAAGAAAGACCGGTGAGCCGATCGGAGATGAATATATAACCGAGAACCATGCCGTTATGATGTACCAGCCCTTCTTAAGGAAAGGCGAAGCAGCTATTGAATAATTTAGTAGATTAGACCTAATGGGGGTTATTAAAACCGGATGTGAATAAATTGAAAAGAGTGAGGAAAATCAAAATGGTGATATTAACCGGCATACTTGTGGCGGTTATGGCGTATGTTTATTTGCAGAACAACTGGGTCCAGGTGGAACGCATTGACGTTGAAATAGACGAGCTGTCGGAGGAGCTGAAGGGGCTAAAAATTGCCCATGTATCCGATGTGCATATTCCCAAAAACGCACCGGGGATAGAAAGGATTATGAATATACTGCACAGGGAAAAGCCTGACATAATAGTACTTACCGGGGATATACTGGACAGAAGCGGAGGATTGGACAATCCCGATTTGATAAGATTTTGCAAGGGCCTGGCAGGCATTGCGCCCACCTATGCGGTAACGGGAAACCACGAGGCCCCCAAAAACAGCCTGGGGGAATGGGAGAGGGTTATGCGAAGGTGCGGCATTACACCGGTGGAAAACAGGATAGAAATATTCAGAAAAGGCAGCTCCCGGCTTGCCGTTATGGGACTGACAGACGGCGCAGGCTTTTCATGCGAACGCTTTAACAATATTGAAGCAGTGAAGGGTATGCCGGCAATACTTTTGGCGCACCGGCCGGAGCTTTTCTATTCGTACTGTTCGGATTCGAATGAAATCAGGCCGGGCCTGGTACTCAGCGGCCATGCCCACGGGGGACAGTTCAGGATACCCTTCCTTAACAAAGGGGTGGTAGCCCCCCACCAGGGATTTCTCCCGCGGTACACATCGGGTCTGTACATCTCGGGTAACGGGGTACAGATGGTGGTAAGCCGGGGGCTGGGAAACAGCATCTTTCCTGTTAGGCTTAACAACAGGACCCATTTGCCGGTTATCCGGCTGCAGTGATATAATAGTGGCCGGACTTGCCCGGAGATAATGGGAACTTTTTGGCAGGATTACAAGTCTTAAGAATGAAGCTTGAAGACCAGTTTTTTGCGACGGCTGGAGGTTCCAGCATAAATTCTATTTCAGTCAGGATGCGGCTGTTACATATAGATGATAAATAAAGAATTAAAAGGAGGTACCGCAATGAAAAATTCGGTTAACAAAAGAGTAATGCTTCCGGTCTTAGCCATAATACTTGCGTTGTCAATTGCAACCGCCGGCTATGCTTCCGGAACCAGCCAGTGGCTGGAGGCATGGTTTATGAACGTTAAAATAAAGGTGAACGGCCAGGAGGTCGCCATGGATAAGGCACCCTTTATAGTGGACGGAACCACCTATGTGTCGGTACGGTCTATGGCAAATATTTTCAACAAAAACATAGAATGGGACGGCACAAATTACATAGTATCAGTCACCGACAAACCGGATGCAACGATTAGTTCGCTAAAAACGCAGCTAATTCTCAAGGACCACGAGATTGTAGAATTAAGGAAACAAATAAAAGACCTCGAAGACCAGTTGAAGTCCAGAAAGTATGATATGGACGATCTGGAGGACGACCTTAATGACGACTATGACGAATACGAGGATATTGAATTCAAGATAACGCTGAGCGGTAACAAGGATAAGATAACCGTTAGGATAGACGTTGACCTGGACGATTTTGAAGACGAGTGGGATGACCTTAAAAGCTCGGATATCAGGTCTTACCTGCAGGACATATGCGATGACATTCTGGACGTATTCGACGATGCGGACATAGAAGGTTATTTCAGGGACAGTTCCAGTTCAGGCAGTAAAAAATATTATAGATTCACCACTTCATCAAAGGGCAAGGTAGTATTAGAGGATAATTATGACGTTGATCTGGAGGACCTTGAGGACGACCTGGATGATGCCTATTGGGACTATTTTGACGACTTTGAGCTTATTATAGAACTGGAGGGCGATGAGGACGATATAGTCTTTTACATATATGTGGACTATTACAAATATGAGGACGAATGGGAAGACCTCAGAAACAGGGATATAGAAGACCTGATGCTAGATATTTACTACGAAATAGAAGATGTGTTCGACGATGCGGACATAATAGGATATATTTACGACTATGACGAGAAAACAAGGCTGGCAAGGTTTGACCCATACAGCTCCACCAAATTCAGAAGGTATTATTAATAGCTCGGGGATATCTATACCAAAACCTGTGTGCCAGATATACTAAAAGACAGACCGGTGACGCAGCTGTAAAAATCAACCTAATAGGTTGGGTATAAAGCACATTAAACTTTGCAGCGCGGTTTTTCCGGCCTGTCTTTTGTTGTTTTCCCCGTCGTTGATATATTGTTCCATGTATCCTGGATTCCCGCCTACTCATAACGAGGTAGGCGGTGGCACCCCCAAGCTATTAT
>CAZGUG010000067.1:0-9291 GCA_964529035.1 uncultured Clostridium sp. | reverse complement strand
AGAGCAACCGGCTCATAACCGGTCGGTCCGGGGTTCGAATCCCTGAAGGCCCACCATTTTTGAAAAGCACTTTAAGAGTGCTTTTTTAAATACAAAGAAATTGACACTTTTCAATTTGCATACTTAAGTTGCCAATCATTCTAATTAAATGTAGAATTAAACTATGGGAAATAAAATTTGGGAGGAAAAACTGTGATTGATACGGTACTGTTCGATCTTGACGGCACGCTGCTACCGGTTGACATGGATAAGTTCATGCATTCGTACTTTAAGGCCATTTCCGAAAGTTTCGGCGGGTTCACCGAACCCAAAACCCTAATAAAGAACATTATGGGAGCCACCGAGTACATGGTACGCAACGCCGACGGTGATACCACCAACCGGGCCGCCTTTGAAAGGGAGTTTAAAAGGCTGATGAACTGTGACATAGACCCCCTTATGGATAGGTTCGAAGAGTTTTACAGGACGGATTTCAAAAACATTAGAAAAATTGTAAACCACCAGCCTGTCTGCAGCAAGGTGGTGGACATATTGAAGGACAAGGGATACGATATGGTGCTGGCCACAAATCCGCTGTTTCCGCGGATAGCCATTGAAGAGAGGGTCAGGTGGGCCGGCATTGACGCGGATTGTTTCAAACTAATCACCTCCTTCGAGGAAATGCATTACTGCAAACCTAGGATTGAATATTACCGGGAGATTATGGAAATAATTAACAAGAGACCGGAAAACTGCCTGATGGTGGGAAACGATGCAGAGGAGGATATGGTGGTCCACAGGCTGGGAATGAAAACTTTTTTACTGGATGTACATCTTATCAAAAGGGGAGACAAACTTCCGCCGGTTGATTACATGGGCGGGTACCGGGACCTGTACGATTTTGTACTGAACGAGCTGCCGGTACTGGAGGAAAAGGCAGTATGAAACTCAGTCCGCGCCTATTGGCGATAGCGGAAATGGTGCCGGAGGGAAGCAGGGTGGCGGATATAGGTACCGACCACGGGTATATCCCGGTTTTCCTGATTAAAACCGGCAGAGCCAAGTGGGCGGCGGCCAGCGATATTAACACCGGGCCCCTTGAAAGGGCCGCGGAGGTTATCAGACGGCACGGCATGCAAAAGAAGATAGACATACGCCGGGGTGACGGGTTGGCGGTGCTTGACAGGGGAGAAGCCGATACCATAGTGATGGCGGGTATGGGCGGGATGCTAATGAGGAATGTTCTTGCGGCGGGTACCCGGGTGCTGGAGGATGTAAAAAGGCTGGTGCTGCAGCCTATGAACGCCCAGGAAGTGGTAAGAAAATGGCTGGCCGAAAACGGTTTTGACATAGTGGAAGAGGCCCTTGCCCGGGAAGGGGACAGGATTTACCAGGTAATAGCAGCAGAGCACGGGCATCAGCATATTGAAGACCCGATATATTTTGAGATAGGTAAAAAACTGGTAGAAAACAAGGATCCCCTGCTGCCCCGACTGATAGAAAAAAAGATTACCGAATACAAAAAGATAATGACCGGGCTGCAAGGCTCCAAGGACAGGCAAGCGGTGGAAAAGCTAAAAGAGTATACGGTGCGGCTGGAAAGGCTGCGGGGGGTGATGGAGGATTGCAGGAGACGGAATACCTGACGGTAAAGGGCTTCGGCCGGGCAGAAACAGTTGTCCGGAAGTCAAGGTTCATTGCCCAGGTGGAAAGGGCCGCCACCGAGGATGAGGCAAAGGACTTTGTACAGAGTATTAAAAAGCAGCACTGGAACGCCACCCACAATTGTTTTGCCTACATAACCGGAGAAGGAAACGGTGTACAGAAGGCCAGCGACGACGGCGAACCGGGCGGCACGGCGGGCATGCCCATTCTGGAGGCGATAAAAAAGAAAAGTATAATGGATACGGTGATAGTGGTCACCCGCTATTTCGGCGGCATAAAGCTGGGTGCGGGGGGATTGATCCGGGCCTACGGAAGGGCAGCCAATGAAGGGCTGGACGCTGCGGGGATAATTAGAAGGGTCCTTATGCGGAAGGTGCATGCGGGATTTGACTATACCCGGCTGGGCAGGATAGAAAACCTGCTGGCGGACACCAAATACATTGTCAGCGAAATTCATTATACCGACAGGGTTGTTATGGACATACTGGTTCCCGTCGGCAGCGAGTGTGGGTTTACCGACTGGATGACGGGTATTACCGACGGCCAGGTTGAAATAAACAAGGGAAAAACCGAATACGTTGAATTAGTGGTATAATTATACCAGGTGCAGCTATAAGGGGTGATAAAAATTTCAGTGAACTGCAGGTATATAACAGGCATTATGGAAAAATTGGCGCCGGAGTTAATGGCGGAAAAATGGGATAACGTGGGCCTTCAGATTGGCTCTCCCGAGAAAAAGGTAAAAAGGATACTGGTGGCCCTTGACCTGGTGGAGCAGGTTGCCCTGGAGGCGACTCATATTCGCGCGGACATGGTTATTACCCATCACCCGTTCATTTTTGATACGGTGAAGACCCTGAGGGAAGACCGGCCCTTTGGCAGGATAGCGGCGCTTCTGATAAAAAACGATATAGCGCTGTACTGTGCCCATACAAACCTGGACAGCGCACCGGGGGGTATAAACGATTTGCTGGTGCGGCTGTTGGGCTTAAGGGATGCCAGAGTGCTGGAGCCCTGTGAAGGGTGCGGTTATGATAAGGTTGTGGTATTTGTACCGGCAGGCCACGAGGACAAGGTGGCGATGGCCATGGCGGAAGCGGGAGCCGGCTGGATTGGCAGCTATAGCCATTGTACCTTCAGGGCAAAGGGTATAGGCACCTTTAAACCGGGGGATGGTACAACGCCCTTTATAGGGGAAACCGGAAAGCTGGAACGGGCTGACGAGTACAGGATAGAGAGCATAGTACCCTCCGAGCTTACCCGGCAGGTGGTGCAGGCCCTGCTGGATGCACACCCCTACGAGGAGGTAGCCTACGATATATACCGCCTTGGAAATAAGCGCGGAGATTACGGACTGGGGCGTATTGGTCTTCTGCCGGATGCAGTTACGCTAAAAGAGTTTGCCGAAAAGGTGAAAAGGGTATTGCACCTTAAACAGGTAAGATGCACAGGCGCGCCGGAAGAGATGGTTCAGAGGGTAGCCCTCTGCGGCGGCAGCGGCGGCAGCCTTATGGAAGCGGCGGCGGCGGGCGGTGCCGATGTGCTTTTGACAGGCGATATCAAGTACCACGATGCGCATAAATCCATCGGTATTGGTATGGCGCTGGTGGATGCCGGGCATTATGGCACCGAAAAAATTGCAGTGGATATAATCAAGGACCATATTGAAAAACAGGCCGGGGAAGCAGCTGCAGGGGTAGAGGTTATTAAATCCCGTATAGACATTGACCCCTTTACCATTGTATAGATTTCCGTATTCCAGGTTCTGGAGAGGAGATGTAAGTTATGAGACAAATGGATTTGTTGTGGGACCTACAAAGACTGGACAGTCGTATAGGCGAGCTGGAAAGACAGCTTGCAGTATACACGAACAAAACAAAGCTGAAGCAGCTGAAAACAAAATTTGACAAGGAAAAGGACCTGTTTGAAAAGAATGATAGGGCGCTGAAGGAAGCCGTTAAATCTTCAAAAAGCAACAGGGTCAAGGTGGAAGAGCTTAAGTTCGGTATACAAAAAACCGAAGAAAAGCTGTACAGCGGAGCGGTATCCAGCGTGAAGCAGCTGGAGGGCATGCAGAAGAACCTGGACGAAATGCAAAAGGGTATAGAAACGCTGGAAATCGATTACAGGGATATCCAGGACCGCAGAAAAAACCTTGAGCGGCAGGTCAAAACCAGCAGGTCAAAGCTCAAAAAGTACAAGAATACCTTTGACGGACTCAAGGAAAAATATAATAAGGGCGAATTGGATGCAGGTTTGGAATACGAAGAATTAACAGAGCAGCGGGAAAAACTGGTAAAAAAGATTGACAAAAGGGTTCTGGACAGGTACGAAAGGGTCAGGCTGGGAAACGATACGGCGGTGGTGGAGATAACAGACGGTAAATGTGCCGGCTGCCATATGGAAGTATCGGTGGTATACAGCGAAAAGCTGAGGGAAGATGAGCTGATTAACTGCGAAACCTGCGGCAGGATACTGTATAATAAGAAGAACAGTGAGGAAAACGATGAATAGAATAAAAATGTATACCGACGGCGGTTCCCGCGGAAACCCCGGTGACGCGGGGATTGGCGTTGCAATATTTGACGAGGCTGACAACCCGGTGGCGGAGATAAGCAGGTATATAGGAACCCAGACAAACAATGCTGCCGAGTACTATGCCCTGGTACGAGGGCTTGAAGAGGCAATATCCCTCCAGGCCGGCTGGGTGGACATATACATGGACAGCGAACTGGTGGTAAAGCAGATTAAGGGTGAGTACCAGGTAAAAAGCGAAAGTTTAAAACCGCTGCATGAAATAGCCAAGGCATACCTTAAAAGGCTGCACGGCTATTCGATAAGCCATATACGAAGGAACGGCAACAAGCTTGCCGATAAACTTGCCAACGATGGAATGGACAGTAAGGACAGCCAGATAGTATAGATTGACATAAAGCAGGGATTTGTGCTAACATAATATTTGCAGAAAGGCTAAAACTAAATCAGGCGAGTAAGTCAGATGGTCGCGTTGGCCCATGTAAGGTCAACGAGGAAAGTCCGAGCTCCATAGGGCGAAGGTGCCGGGTAATACCCGGTGGAGGCGACTCCAAGGATAGTGCAACAGAAATATACCGCCATCCGCTGTGCGGACGGCAAGGGTGGAAAGGCGAGGTAAGAGCTCACCAGCGTGCAGGCGACTGCACGGCTCTGTAAACCCCACCTGGAGCAAGACCAAGCAGGGACGAAAAAAGCGGCGGCCCGTCGTGTTCCGTGGTAGGTTGCTTGAGCCTGCTGGTAACATCAGGCCTAGATAGATGACCATCCAATACAGAACTCGGCTTATAGACTTAGTCGCTGATAAATGAAACACGTCGATACGGCGTGTTTTTTTGTTATACCCATGAAGACCAAAAATGTTGAAACACGAGGTGGAGAAACTGGATTTTTAGGGGTGGCTTTGACCGCTGGGCAAAAATTGAGCATGAAATTAGGCGGAGTTAAGTTGCCAGAACAGATAACGCATAGGTTAAAGAGATAAGACGGATTTATTTTTAATTTGATTATCCGAAATGATTTGCAGTCTTTGTGACCTGTGAACGACGCTGTTAAATCAAAGAAAAAATACAATTATTAACGAATAACATTGTATTCATGAAGTTCTATTGGTATAATTAAACATATTTATGTTATGTTAGCGAGGTGCAAAAATGGCAGAACAATTGACAGTTAGCTATAAAAGGCTTTGGAAATTATTGATTGATCGCGACATGAAAAAGAAAGATTTGCAAGCGGCTGCTGGCATCAGTCCATCGTCAATATCAAAGCTTTCAAGAAATGAAAACGTCAGCATGGATGTTCTAATAAAGGTTTGCTCGGCACTCGGTGTCAGTTTTGAAGATATTATGGAATTGATACCGAGTACAACAGCTGAAGAAAGGAAGCAGAAAAATGGATAATAACAGAAAAGAGCAGGAACGCGCGGAACTGCACCGCATGATATGGAATATGGCAAATGATCTAAGAGGCAGTGTTGACGGCTGGGACTTCAAACAATATGTCCTTGGGATGCTTTTTTATCGCTACATATCCGAAAATATTACCGCTTACATTAATTCTGGAGAATGGGAAGCAGGTAATGCTGAATTTGACTATGCAAAGCTTTCCGACGATGAAGCTGAGCAGGCGCGGGAGGATTTAGTCAAGACAAAAGGCTTTTTTGTTTTGCCTAGTGAACTCTTTGAAAATGTCCGCGCTCGAGCGAAGGATGATGAAAACCTCAATGAAACATTGGAGCAGATTTTTAGTAATATAGAAGCATCCGCGCAAGGAACAGAAAGCGAAGATAATTTCAAAGGCTTGTTTGACGATATTGATGTTAACAGCAACAAGCTGGGCAACACTGTAACAAAGCGCAATGAAAAGCTGGTTAAGCTTTTGAATTCCGTTGCTGAAATGAAACTGGGAGATTACAAGGATAACACAATCGATGCCTTTGGTGACGCCTATGAATTCCTGATGGGCATGTACGCCTCTAACGCGGGTAAGAGCGGCGGCGAGTACTTCACACCGCAGGAAGTATCCGAACTGCTAACACGCCTTGCATTAGTGGGAAAAGATGAAGTCAACAAGGTCTATGACCCGGCCTGCGGTTCCGGCTCATTGTTATTGAAGTCCGCCAAAATCCTTGGAAAAGAAAATGTGCGTCTGGGATTCTTTGGGCAGGAAATTAATATTACCACCTACAATCTGTGTCGAATCAATATGTTCCTCCATGATATCGACTATGACAAGTTCGATATCGCCCTTGGCGACACCCTTACCGATCCGCAGCACTGGGATGATGAGCCCTTTGAGGTCATAGTTTCTAATCCGCCCTATTCCATAAAATGGAAAGGTGACGGTGATCTTATATTAATCAACGATCCGCGCTATTCGCCAGCAGGGGTGCTTGCTCCCAAGTCCAAGGCAGACCTTGCGTTTATAATGCACAGCCTTTCCTGGCTAGCGACAAACGGTGCAGCCGCAATAGTATGCTTCCCCGGTGTGATGTACCGCGGCGGCGCTGAAAAGAAAATTCGCCAATATCTCATTGACAATAATTATATCGATTGCGTGATTCAGCTGCCCGATAACCTGTTTTATGGTACCAGCATTGCTACCTGCATTATGGTACTGAAAAAGTCTAAATCAGATAATAGCACTCTGTTCATTGACGCTTCAAAACAATTTGTCAAGGTTACGAATAACAATAAGCTGACACAGGAAAACACTGATACGATTCTAAATGCGTTTATTGACAGGAAAGATAAAGAATATTTTGCAAGGCTTGTGCCAAACAGTGAAATTGCCAAGCAGGATTACAACCTTTCGGTTTCTACCTATGTGGAGCAGGAGGACACAAGGGAGAAGCTTGATATTGTCGCCCTAAATGCCGAGATAGAGAAAATTGTGGCCCGGGAACAGGTTCTAAGAGATGAAATTGATAAGATTATCGCGGAAATAGAGGTGAGGGAATGAAGAACGAATTTACATTTTTAGTCTATAGGTCCGCATTGGAGGATGTTACTGTAGATGCGATTATTAAGGATGAAACTATCTGGCTAAATCAACAGGCAATGGCGGAGCTTTTTGGCTGTACAGCAGATAACATTTCGCTGCACCTAAAAAATATCTATGCAGAGAAGGAACTGGATGAAACAGCAACTACCGAGGAATTCTCGGTAGTTCAGCAGGAGGGTACAAGGCAGGTACAGCGCAAAAAAAAGTTTTATAACCTGGATGCCATTATCTCTGTTGGTTATCGCGTCAATTCAAAAAGGGCTACCAATTTTCGTATCTGGGCAACCGGTGTACTCAAAGAATATATGACTAAAGGTTTTGCCCTCGACGATGAAAGGCTCAAGCAAGGAAAAACTGCATTCGGTAAGGATTATTTCAAAGAGTTACTAGAACGTGTACGCTCTATCCGTGCCAATGAGCGCCGTATCTGGCAGCAAATCACCGATATTTTTGCCGAGTGCAGTATTGATTACGATAAAAACTCTCCAATAACACAGGAGTTTTACGCTATGGTGCAAAACAAATTCCACTATGCAATTGTCGGGCAAACCGCTGCCGAAATCGTTTATTCCAGGGCAGACCGCAATAAGGGAAATATGGGGCTGACCACATGGAAAAATGCCCCGGAAGGACGCATCCTAAAATCAGATGTTACCATCGCAAAGAATTATTTGAGCGAAAAGCAAATCAGGCAGCTGGAAAGAACCGTCAGCGGTTATTTTGACTATATAGAGGATCTGATTGAACGGGAGAACACATTCACCATGGAGGATTTTGCCGCAAGTATCAATGAATTTCTGTCTTTCCGCAAGTACGAGATTTTAAGGGATAAAGGGAAAATATCAAGGCAATCCGCTGCTGCCAAAGCGGAAGCAGAATATGACGAATATAACAAGACGCAAAGGATTGTTTCGGATTTTGACCGGGAAGTGAAGCGGCTCATAGAAGGCGGTGAAAAAAATGAGTAAGCTGGAACAATTAATACAGGAGCTTTGCCCGGATGGGGTGGAGTATAAGGCACTCGGTGAACTGGGTTACCTTTATGGTGGGCTTAGCGGTAAATCCAAAGGTGATTTTACGAATGGCAATGCAAAGCTAATAACCTATATGAACGTGTATTCCAATATAGCTATAGATATTGAAGTTGAAGATTTAGTTAAAATCGGAGATAACGAAAAACAAAATACGGTTAAATACGGGGATATCCTTTTTACAGGTTCATCAGAAACACCAGATGAATGCGGAATGTCATCTGTTTTAACAAAAGAGACCGAAGAAAAATTATATTTAAACAGCTTTTGTTTTGGCTTTAGATTTAATGACAATAATTTGTTACTACCTGATTTTTCAAAGTACTTGTTTCGTTCACAGATGATTAGGAAACAGATTAAGCGCACAGCTAGCGGTGTAACAAGATTTAACGTTTCCAAAGGAAAAATGAAAAAAGTTGTTATACCCCTCCCACCGCTGCCTGTGCAGCGTGATATTGTCCGTATTCTGGACAATTTCACAGAGCTTACAGCAGAGCTTACAGCAGAGCTTACAGCAGAGCTTACAGCGAGAAAAAACAGTATGGATATTATAGGGATTTGCTGCTGACTTTTGGGGACGAGGTACCAATGGTTAAACTGGGGGAAATTGCCACAGATATGTATAGGGGATCGGGGATAAAACGTAGTGAGATTACCGAAGATGGAACTCCGTGTGTTCGTTATGGAGAAATTTATACAACCTATAATATCTGGTTTGATGTCTGTGTATCGCATACCCAAAAAGGCACGAAGACATTTGAGCACGGAGATATATTGTTTGCTATCACTGGTGAGAGTGTAGAAGAAATAGCTAAGTCATGTGCTTATATGGGGCATGAAAAGTGCTTTGCAGGTGGTGATATTGTAGTTATGAAGCATAATCAAAACCCAAAGTATATTGCTTATGCTCTTTCAACATCAGACGCTCAGGCACAAAAAAGTAAAGGAAAAGTAAAAAGCAAAGTTGTTCATTCAAGTATTCCAGCGTTAAAAGATATTCAAATTCCCTTACCACCCCTATCCGAACAAGAGCGCATTGTCTCCATCCTTGACCGCTTTGACGCCTTATGCAACGACC
>CAZGUG010000066.1:0-9817 GCA_964529035.1 uncultured Clostridium sp. | reverse complement strand
GTTAAAGCTCAGTAAAATGCTGTATTACCCGGTACTCAGGGAGATTATAGACGGCAGCAAATCAGAAGATGAGCTTAGGGAAAATCTGAAGGAGAGGGCGGCGGAGCTTTCTCCCAAACACATAATAATAGACGACATAATTGCTTCGGTAAACTATCTGTTCGGGCTGGCCTATGAAACCGGAGAAGTGGACGATATAGACCACCTGGGCAACCGGAGGCTCCGGTGCGTCGGAGAGCTTCTGCAGAACCAGTTCAGGATAGGCCTTTCAAGGATGGAAAGGGTGGTCAAGGAAAGGATGACCATTCAGGATATAGACGTTGTAACACCGCAGGCCCTTATTAATATAAGGCCGGTGGTGGCTTCAATAAAGGAGTTTTTCGGAAGCAGCCAGCTGTCCCAGTTTATGGACCAGACCAATCCGCTGGCAGAGCTTACCCACAAGCGCAGACTGTCCGCCCTCGGGCCCGGAGGCCTGAGCAGGGAGCGGGCAGGCTTCGAGGTCAGGGACGTACATAATTCCCACTATGGAAGAATTTGCCCGATAGAGACGCCTGAGGGGCCCAACATCGGTTTGATCGGGTCTTTAAGTACCTATGCCCGAATTAATGAATACGGGTTTGTTGAAGCCCCCTACAGAAAGGTTGACAAGGACAGGGGCGTGGTTACCGACGAGATTGTTTATATGACCGCCGACGAAGAGGGCGAATATATAATTGCCCAGGCTAACGACCCGCTGGATGAAGAGGGCAGGTTTGTGGACAACAGGATTACATCCAGGGCGGGCTCAAAAAGGGATATCGTAATAGTACCGTCCTCGGAAGTGGATTATATGGACGTGTCTCCAAAGCAGGTGGTATCGGTGGCCACATCCATGATTCCCTTCCTGGAAAACGATGACGCCAACAGGGCGCTCATGGGAGCTAACATGCAGAGACAGGCGGTACCTCTTTTGACGCCCGAAGCGCCCATAGTGGGTACCGGTATGGAATACAAGGCTGCAAAGGATTCGGGTGTGGTGGTTATTGCGGAGGCTGCCGGAACGGTGACAAGAGTCGCGTCGGACGAGATAAAAGTTAAAAGGGACAGCGACGGGCAGATTGATACTTACAAAATGCAGAAGTTCAAACGTTCAAATCAGGGAACCTGTATCAACCAAAGGCCCATTGTTGTCAACCGGGAAAGGATACAAAAAGGACAGGTTATAGCCGACGGGCCTTCCACCAAGGAGGGAGAGATTTCCCTCGGCAAGGACGTGCTGGTGGGGTTTATGACGTGGGAAGGCTATAACTATGAGGATGCAATTCTGATCAGCGAAAAGCTGGTAAAAGAAGATATATATACGTCAATTCACATTGAGGAATACGAGGCCGAGGCAAGGGATACAAAGCTCGGCCCCGAGGAGATAACCAGGGATATACCCAACGTGGGCGAAGATGCCCTGAAGGACCTTGACGAAAGGGGAATAATCCGCATAGGAGCTGAAGTGAGGGCCGGGGATATCCTGGTGGGGAAAGTGACTCCCAAGGGTGAAACCGAACTGACTGCCGAGGAAAGACTTCTTCGGGCGATATTCGGTGAAAAGGCCCGGGAGGTAAGGGATACTTCCCTGAGGGTTCCCCACGGCGAGTCCGGAATAATAGTTGATGTTAAGGTTTTCACACGGGAGACCGGCGACGAACTGCCGCCGGGGGTTAACAACCTTGTAAGGGTATACGTTGCCCAGAAAAGAAAAGTATCCGTCGGGGACAAGATGGCGGGCAGGCACGGGAACAAGGGTGTTATATCAAGAATACTGCCGGAAGAGGATATGCCCTTTTTGCCCGACGGCACACCCCTCGAAATAGTGTTAAATCCCCTGGGGGTACCTTCCAGAATGAATATAGGACAAGTGCTGGAGGTACACCTGGGCCTGGCGGCTAAGGCGCTGGGCTGGGAAATAGCAACGCCGGTATTCGACGGGGCCAACGAAGAGGATGTGTTTTCCACGCTGCGGGAGGCTGAAATTCCCGAAGACGGGAAACTGGTTGTATATGACGGCAGAACCGGCGAGCCCTTTGACAGCAGGGTTACCGTGGGTTATATGTATATGATGAAGCTGGCGCATTTGGTTGACGACAAGATACACGCCCGTTCAACCGGGCCCTATTCGCTGGTTACCCAGCAGCCCCTCGGCGGAAAGGCACAGTTCGGGGGACAGAGGTTCGGTGAAATGGAAGTTTGGGCCCTTGAAGCCTACGGTGCGTCCCATACCCTGCAGGAGATTTTGACGGTGAAATCCGACGATGTGGTGGGCAGGGTCAAGACATATGAATCCATTGTGAAGGGAGAAAACATCCCGGAACCCGGTGTCCCGGAATCCTTCAAGGTGCTGATAAAGGAGCTGCAGAGCCTCGGTCTTGACGTGAAGGTGCTTACTGAAGAAAACGAGGAAATAGCGCTGAGGGAACTGGACGAGGACGAAGACGATACCGAGGAACTGTCGGTTAATATAGAGGGTAGGGAGGACGACCCGGGGGATATGTCCTACGAAGAAAGAATGGAAGATGATGAAGGGGAGCTTGACGAGGAGCTAACCCTGGACGATATCGATGAGCTGGACGATGATGAACTGGAAATTGACGGTTCGGTTTTTGAGGAAGAAGACCTGGAAGAGGATGACGATTTAGATTATTAATGAAGGGAGAGAGGCTCCTTGTTCGAACTCAACTATTTTGATTCCATAAGAATCGGCCTGGCTTCACCCGAAAAAATACGTGAATGGTCGCGGGGAGAGGTGAAAAAACCCGAGACCATAAACTACAGGACATTAAAGCCCGAAAAGGAAGGCCTGTTTTGCGAAAAAATATTCGGTCCCCAGAAGGACTGGGAATGTCACTGCGGCAAGTATAAAAGAGTCAGGTACAAGGGAATTGTATGCGACAGGTGCGGCGTTGAAGTAACCCGCTCAAAGGTAAGAAGGGAAAGGATGGGTCATATTGAGCTGGCGGCCCCGGTATCCCATATCTGGTATTTCAAGGGAATACCCAGCCGCATGGGACTTTTGCTTGACATGTCGCCAAGGTCCCTTGAAAAGGTTTTATATTTTGCTTCATATATAGTTATTGACCCCGGTACTACCGGGCTTTCGGAAAAACAGCTGCTTTCGGAGAGGGAGTTTAGGGAGGCGGTTGAAAAGTATGGCAGTAAATTCAAATACGGAATGGGAGCCGAAGCCATAAAGGAACTGCTTCGCAAAATCGACCTGGACAAATTGGCGGTGGAACTCAAGATTCAGCTGAAGGAAAGTACCGGACAGAAAAAAATCCGGGCGGTCAGGAGACTGGAAGCCGTTGAAGCATTTAGAAAATCCGGCAACAAGCCTGAATGGATGGTGCTGGAAGTGATTCCGGTGATACCGCCGGAACTGCGGCCGATGGTACAGCTTGACGGTGGCAGGTTTGCCACTTCGGATTTGAACGACCTGTACAGAAGGGTAATAAACAGGAACAACCGGTTAAAAAGGCTGCTTGACCTGGGTGCCCCGGATATTATTGTAAGGAACGAAAAGAGAATGCTGCAGGAAGCGGTGGATGCCCTTATAGACAACGGAAGACGGGGCCGACCGGTTACCGGCCCGGGAAACCGTCCCCTTAAATCCCTGTCGGACATGCTGAAGGGCAAGCAGGGAAGGTTCCGTCAAAATCTTCTTGGTAAAAGGGTTGACTATTCGGGACGTTCGGTAATAGTTGTCGGGCCCGAGCTTAAGATGTACCAGTGCGGCCTGCCCAAGGAGATGGCCCTTGAGCTGTTTAAACCCTTTGTCATGAAAAAACTTGTAAACGAAAACTATGCACATAATATAAAGAGTGCTAAACGAATGGTGGAAAGGATAAGGCCCGAAGTCTGGGATGTGCTGGAGGTTGTTATTAAGGAGCATCCGGTTCTTCTGAACAGGGCACCCACGCTGCACAGGCTTGGTATACAGGCCTTTGAACCGGTTCTGGTGGAGGGCAGGGCGTTAAAGATTCATCCGCTGGTATGCACTGCGTACAATGCGGACTTCGACGGAGACCAGATGGCGGTACACGTACCCCTTTCGGCGGAGGCCCAGGCCGAGGCAAGGCTGTTGATGCTGTCCACCAATAACATTTTAAAGCCCACCGACGGCAAGCCGGTGGTAAGCCCCACCCAGGACCTGGTACTCGGGCTGTATTACCTGACCGCCTATGTTCCTGGCCAGAAGGGGGAAGGAAAGGCATTCAGGGATTATAACGAAATGCTTATGGCCTACGAAGCCGGTGAGGTGGCCCTTCATGCAAAGGTGAAGGTCAGGTTTACCGACAGGACCGACGGGGCTACCAGCTTGGTTGAAAGCACGGTAGGAAGATTTGTTTTCAACAATGCGATACCCCAGGGGCTTGGATTTGTAGACAGGAGCGTTCCCGAAAACAGGTTTAAACTGGAAATAAACGATTTGGTGGATAAAAAAACCATTGGCAAAATAATTGACAGGTGCTACCGAATCTACGGAAACACCGAAACAGCCGTTGTGCTGGACAGGATGAAGGAGCTTGGGTTCAGTTTTTCCACCAGAGGAGCCATTACCATATCCATATCCGATATGCACATCCCCGGTGAGAAGGCGCTGCTTCTGTCCAAAGCAGATGAAGATGTTGACGTTATTGAGAAACAGTACAGAAGAGGGCTTATTTCGAATGATGAGAGATATGAAAAGGTTATAGAGACATGGACGAGGGCAACCGAGGACGTTAGCGACGCGCTTATGAAGAGCCTTGATCCGATGAACTCAATATTCATGATGGCCCATTCGGGAGCCAGGGGCAGCAAGAACCAGATAAGACAGCTGGCGGGAATGAGGGGGCTTATGGCAAACCCCTCCGGCAGGATTATAGAGCTGCCGATACGGGCCAATTTCAGGGAAGGGCTCACAGTTCTTGAGTTTTTCATATCAACCCACGGTGCCAGAAAGGGTCTGGCGGATACCGCCCTTAGGACCGCGGATTCCGGGTATTTGACCCGGCGCCTTGTGGATGTAAGCCAGGACGTAATTGTCAGGGAAGAGGACTGCAGCACCAACCAAACGGTGGAAGTAAGCCCAATTCTGGACGGAAAGGATACTATAGAGGACCTTTCGGACAGGATTTGGGGAAGGTACACGCTGCACGACGTGGTTGATCCCAAGACCAATGAAGTGATTATCCCGGCGGATACGCTTATAGATGATTATTATGTGTCCAAAATATTGGAAGCGGGCATAAAGAAAGTATCCATACGGTCGGTTCTTACCTGCCGTTCGAGGTACGGAGTGTGCGCAAAATGCTACGGCGTGAACCTGGCATCGGGGGACCAGGTAAATGTGGGCGAATCGGTGGGAATAATAGCCGCTCAGTCCATCGGAGAGCCGGGGACACAGCTTACAATGCGTACCTTCCATACAGGGGGCGTGGCAGGAGACGACATAACACAGGGTCTTCCAAGGGTTGAAGAGCTGTTCGAGGCCAGAAAGCCCAAAGGGCTTGCAGTTATTGCCGAGGTTTCGGGCACAATAAAGCTTAACGAGAGCAGGAAGAAACGCGAAGTTATGGTGATAACCGATGAGGGAGAGGCGAAGAACTACCTTATTCCCTACGGAGCCTGGGTTAAGGTAAAGGACGGAGATATAGTGGAAGCCGGAGACGAGATTACTGAAGGTTCGGTAAATCCCCACGATATTCTTAAGATAAAGGGCGTTAAGGGAGTTCAGACCTATCTGCTCCAGGAAGTGCAGAAGGTATACCGGCTTCAGGGCGTTGATATAAACGATAAGCATATAGAGATAATAATAAGACAGATGTTAAGAAAGGTTAAGGTGGATGATTCGGGTGATACCGAACTCCTGCCCGGAGGGCTTATAGATATATTCAGGTTTGAGGAAGAAAACCAAAGGGTTGAGCAGGAGGGAGGGAAACCGGCAATAGGCAAAAGGATACTGCTGGGTATTACCAAGGCTTCCCTTGCCACCGAATCATTCCTGTCGGCGGCATCCTTCCAGGAGACCACCAGGGTGCTTACCGAAGCGGCAATAAAAGGAAAGATTGACCCGCTGGTGGGACTTAAAGAGAACGTTATAATAGGAAAGCTTATTCCCGCCGGCACCGGAATGAGCAGATACAGGAACATTGAAGTTTGCCTGGAAGAGGATGAGGAGCCGGCACCGGAGGGTTTGGAACCGGATAAAGCCGGGCTGCAGCAATAGAATTGACACAAACGAATGTAAGTGGTAAAATAAAAAATGTTGCAATCGGGGAGGTTTTAGTATGCTGGAGGTATTGAAAACTGCCAGGAAGGTTGTGGGCATAAAACAGTCCATAAGGGCAGTGAAGGAGGGCACCGCCCATGTCGCATATATTGCACAGGACGCTGACCGTCACATCATACAGCAGCTGGAAACTCTTTGCGTTGAAAAATCAATAGAGGTGGTTAAGGTTAATACCATGGAAGAGCTGGGCAAGGCATGCGGAATAGAAGTAGGTGCCGCATCCGCCATTGTATTGAAATAGCAGTCGGCGAAAAACCGTCGGATGCCATAAAACAAGCAGTTGGAGCCCTTCCTCCGGAAGGGCCGTTTTTGCGAAAATATTCTTTAAAAGGAGGTGAAAAAATGCCTACAATTAACCAGTTGATAAGGAAAGGAAGAGCCGTTGTTGAATATAAATCAGCGTCCCCGGCCCTTAAGGAAAACCCCCAGAAAAGGGGAGTATGCACCACGGTAAAGACAACTACGCCCAAAAAACCCAATTCCGCACTGAGAAAAATAGCCAGGGTGAGGCTGACCAACGGTATCGAAGTATCGGGGTATATACCGGGGATTGGACACAATCTCCAGGAACACTCGGTGGTGCTTATCAGGGGCGGCAGGGTTAAGGACCTTCCCGGTGTAAGGTATCACATCATCAGGGGTACCCTTGACACCGCCGGAGTTGAAAACCGGAAGCAGGCCAGGTCCAAGTATGGTGCCAAAAGGCCCAAAAAGAAATAATTGAATAATAATTGTGCCGCTGTGCACTTTATATAGAGTACAGAGCACAGCGACGGATTTATCCGTCGAGTACCGATGAATAGTTTTATTATTAAGGAGGGAAGCAGTGTGCCAAGGAAAGGAAGTGTTCCCAAGAGGGAACTGTTGCCGGACCCTATTTATAACGACAAAATTGTTACCAAGCTTATAAACTATCTTATGCTGGACGGAAAAAGAGGAGTAGCACAAAAAATTGTGTATGACGCCTTTGATATGGTAAAGGAAAAAACGGGACGGGATGCTTTGGAAGTTTTCCGTGAAGCCCTTGACAACATAATGCCTGTACTGGAAGTAAAGGCAAGAAGGGTAGGGGGAGCAACCTACCAGGTCCCGATGGAAGTTCGTTATGACAGGCGGCTGGCCCTGGGGTTAAGATGGCTGGTGAACTATACCAGAAACCGGGGCGAGAAAACAATGAAGGAAAAGCTGGCGGGCGAGATTATGGATGCCCTGAACAATACCGGAGCCAGCATCAAAAAGAAAGAGGACACCCATAAAATGGCGGAAGCCAACAAGGCTTTTGCACATTACAGGTGGTAGGATTTCATCCGAACTTATCCGGGAACAACGCCGGTATATTACCGGTTGAAAGGAGTACAGAAAGTGCCTAGACAGTTTCCTATTGAAAAAATCAGAAATATTGGAATAATGGCACATATTGATGCAGGGAAAACCACGACTACCGAGCGTATTCTGTTCTATACCGGCAGGCTCCACAGGATGGGAGAAGTCCATGACGGGGCTGCTGCTATGGACTGGATGGAGCAGGAGCAGGAGAGGGGAATCACCATTACCTCGGCGGCTACCACTGCATACTGGAAGGACCATAGAATAAACATCATCGATACGCCGGGGCATGTGGATTTCACGGTGGAGGTCGAGAGGTCTCTGCGCGTTCTAGATGGTTCAGTAGCGGTTTTCTGTGCAAAGGGCGGGGTGGAACCCCAGTCCGAGACGGTATGGCGGCAGGCTGACAAGTATAATGTTCCGAGGATTGCATATATAAACAAAATGGATATAACCGGTGCCGACTTTTTCAATGTGATGGAAATGATGAGAAAAAGGCTGGGAGCAAACCCGGTGGCCATCCAGCTGCCGATAGGCAGCGAGGACAGTTTCAGGGGAATCGTGAATTTAATCAACATGAAGGCTGTATATTATATCGACGACCTTGGTACCAGGAGCGAGGAAAAGTCTGTCCCGGAAGACATGGTTGAGCTGGCGGAAAAGCACAGGAACCATATGCTTGAATCCATAGCCGACTACGACGAAGACTTGATGGAAAAATACCTGGAAGGCGAAGAAATTGACAGTGAAGATATAAAAAAGGCCCTGCGGGTTGCAACAATAGGAGTTAAAATTATTCCGATATTATGCGGATCGTCGTATAGGAACAAAGGGGTTCAGCCTTTGCTGGATGCCATAGTGGCTTTCCTGCCTTCTCCGGCGGATATTGAGGCAATAAAAGGGGTGCGTCCCGATGCCGACGAAGATGCCGAGGAATATGAAGAAAGACACCCTTACGATGACGAGCCTTTTTCGGCGCTGGCCTTCAAAATTATGACCGACCCCTATGTGGGGAGACTGACCTTTTTCCGGGTGTATTCCGGGTCCCTGAAAACAGGTTCCTATGTATATAACGTTACCAGTGACAAGAAGGAAAGAATAGGTAGGATACTGATGATGCATGCCAATGACCGGCAGGAGGTTCCTGAAGTGTACGCCGGGGATATAGCTGCTGCGGTGGGTTTCAGGGATACATCAACCGGGGATACGTTAAGCGATGTTTCCCATCCGCTGCTGCTGGAATCAATGGTTTTTCCCGAGCCGGTTATTTCGGTTGCCATCGAACCCAGGACAAAGGCAGGACAGGAAAAGATGAGCATAGCCCTGCAGAAACTGTCGGAAGAGGATCCCACTTTCAAAACCTATACCGACAACGAAACGGGACAGACCATAATATCCGGTATGGGAGAACTTCACCTAGAAATAATAGTAGAAAGGCTTTTGAGGGAGTTCAAGGTGGAAGCCAACGTGGGCAAACCCCAGGTATCCTTCAAAGAGACCATTACCAAGAAAGTCAAGGAGGAAGGCAAATTCATCAGGCAGTCGGGAGGAAGGGGTCAATACGGGCATGTTGTTATTGAGCTGGAACCCCTACAGCCCGGCGGCGGTTTTGAATTCGAAAACAGGATTGTCGGGGGAGCTGTGCCCAAGGAATATATGCCCGCTGTGGAGGCAGGAATCAGTGAAGCGATGGAAAACGGAGTGCTGGGCGGTTTTAAGGTATTGGATGTCAAAGCTGCTCTGGTAGACGGGTCCTTCCATGAAGTTGATTCCTCCGAAATGGCTTTTAAGATAGCGGCGTCCATGGCCTTTAAAGAGGCCTGTAAAAAAGCCAAACCGGTGCTGCTGGAGCCGATGATGAAAATAGAAGTGGTGGTGTCAGAGGATTACATGGGTGACGTTATGTCGGACATCAGCGGCAGAAGGGGAAGAATTGAGGGAATAGACCCGAAGGCGGGTGCCCAGGTAATAAGGGGATTCGTTCCGCTGGCCGAGATGTTCGGTTATGCCACCGACCTGAGGTCAAAGACCCAGGGCAGGGGGACCTATACCATGCATTTCAGCCATTACGAAACGGTACCCCAGAGTATAAGGGAACAGATTTTGAGATAATACGATAAAATCCTATAGCAGAAAGGAGAAAAGGAATATGGGAAAGGCAAAATTTGAGAGAACCAAGCCGCACTTAAA
>CAZGUG010000065.1:6539-10132 GCA_964529035.1 uncultured Clostridium sp. | reverse complement strand
TAAGACAGCTTGTGGAGCAGCTTTTAAGGGAACAGGGCGTCAAATACAAACAGGCGCTGGGAACCGACGGCGACAAGATGGTACCGGTAACAAGCGAGATGCGTACCCGGGCCCAGGCCCTTATCGCAGAGGGGGGAGAGCTGAGCGCCGAAAAGGTAAGCGACCGTATTGTGGAATTTGCAAAGGCGCTGTCGGGTGGTGACAAAGGCAAGCTGACGGTACTAAGGGGGGCCATACAAAAGGGATTTAGCGAAGCCGAAAGAATTTTGGGCGGACTGCCGGATATATCAAGGCAAACCTATGACCTGGTCATGCAGAAGCTGGATGCCTGGCAGAACGAATGAGGGACGGCAAACGCTGTTAAATGCTAAGGTATGACACGCTGTGTGACGATATATTTAATAGGGCAGTCAGGTAATATACAAGGGGGTGCTAATGTGAAGGTGGACAGTATAAATGCAGTGCGGCCCGCATCGAGGTTTCCGGATACCGATACCAAGGATAAAGCGAAGCCGGAAGCGGCAAAAGAGGCCAAAGATGTGGTTGAAAGTAAAAACAAAAGCACACCGAACGAAACGATATCAATCGGTGAACAGCATCTCATCGAAGCCATAGAAAATGCCAATAAAGCCCTGAAGGGTGCGGACAAGCGGTTCGAGTTCTCGATACACGAGGGAACAAAGGAAATAATGGTGAAGGTCATAAACGACGAAACCGATGAAATAATAAGGGAGATACCGCCCGAGAAGATTCTGGACATGGTGGCAAAGATGTGGGAGATGGCGGGGCTTCTTGTGGACAGAAAGATTTGATGTCCCCGGTTGGTATGAAGTTGGGTCAGGGAGGTGAGAGGGTATGTACAATCCAATCAGGATAGGCGGACTGGCTTCCGGCATGGACATAGACAGGCTTGTTACCGATATGATGAGAGCAGAGAGAATGAAGGCCGACAGGCTCTACCAGAGCAGGCAGGTACTGCAGTGGCAGCGGGATGACTACAGGAGCATTAATTCACAGCTGCTTGCTTTCAGAAATATTGTGTTTGACATGAGACTGCAGTCCAACCTTATTAAAAACAGCGTATCATTAAGCAACGATTCTGTCGCCGGTGTTGTGGCGGGGCCGGCGGCCCGGGAAGGCAGCCATACCCTGGAGGTTATAAGCCTTGCGACACAGGCGGCGGCCGAAAGCGGCGGCAGCCTTTCAAGGGTCCTTGAGAGCGGTTACATAGGTGACACGGTATCCATCGATTCTTCCAATAACCAGTTCAAGATAAGCCTGGACGGGGTTGAAAGAACACTGACAATCGCAGAGGGTAACTACAATATAGAGGATCTGGCAAATGAACTGCAGGGCCGGATTGATGCTTCCTTCGGTGCAGGGCGACTATCCGTAGGCCACATTACCGACGGCACCAATTTGAACAAAATTACCCTGCAGCCGGCGGGAGATTACAAGCCGCAGATAATACTTAAAAGCGGTGAAAACGACGCCCTCGGAGCATTGGGCTTTCAAGACGGCGATTCCTTTAAGGTAAATATAAACGCTTCGCTAAAAAGTATGGTTGACAGGTTCAAGTACAGCCCCTTTGACGGGGCAAACGAAACCATAAAATTCAGAATAAACGGGCAGGAGTTCTCCTACGATTTCAGTGAAGGAGGCGCCGATGAAAACAAAACCCTGGGCGGCATCATAAGCGATATAAACAAAAACACCGATGCCGGGGTGCAGGCCTATTACGATTCGATAACCGACAAAGTCATAATAAAGTCCGGGGAATACGGTGCGGGTGCCGGTGTTTTAATAGAAAATATCGAGGGTAATCTTTTCGGCGCCGGTGGTGCGCTGCAGATAGACGGTGCAGCCGGCGGAACCAATGCGGAAATTTTACTGAACGAAGTTGCGATAAGCAAGAGCAGCAACAATTTTACCATAGACGGTATAAGCTATGACTTAAGGTCGGTATCGGAGGGCCCGGTGACAGTGAACGTACAGAAAGATACCCAGGGAGTATTTGATACCATAAAAAACTTCGTGGACGAGTATAATAAAATGATAGACGCGATAAACGGTAAGCTGTATGAAGAGAGGTTCAGGGACTATCCACCGCTTACCGACCAGCAGAAGGAAGCAATGAGCGACAGGGAAGCGGAGCTGTGGGAAGAAAAGGCCAGAAGCGGCCTTTTGCGAAACGACCCCGTTTTGAATTCAATAGTATCCGGGATGAGGACCCTGATGTACCAGGAGGTCAAGGAAACCGGGTCGGCCTACAGCGCTTTGAGTGCAATAGGCATAGGCACCCGCAGCTACAAGGACATGGGCAGGCTCAGCATAGACGAGAACAGGCTGATGGAAGCCCTTAACAATGACCCGGAGGGCGTAGCAAGGCTGTTTAACAGCAGCGGTGAGACAGACGACCAAAAGGGCATAGCAGTAAGGCTGTACGATGCGGTGGGCAGCGGCATAACAAGACTGTCAGAAAGAGCGGGCAGTTCCACCAATTTAACAACGTATGACAGCAGCTACATAGGCCAGAGAATAAGGGATATGGACAAGCGGATAGAGAACATGGAAGAATATCTTTTAAGGGTTGAGGACAGATACTGGAGACAGTTCACCGCAATGGAGAAAGCGCTTGAACAGATGAACAGCCAAAGCATGTGGCTGTCACAGCAGCTTATGTTCTGGGGGAACTGATGGACGGGGGGAGTTTAAATGGCAATAAAGAATCCATATCAGAACTACAGGCAGAATTCGGTAACCACGGCAGGGCCGGAAGAACTGGTCGTGCTGATGTACAAAGGCCTTGAAAAGAATATAAAGCAGGGGATGCTGTATATTCGGCAGAATAATTATGAAAAGGCCAACCAGGTACTGCTGAGGGGCCAGGATATACTAAACGAACTGATGATGTCTTTGGACATGAGTGTGGGTATATCCCATCAGTTGTATACGCTTTACGACTTTGTGCTTGTAAACTTAAGGGACGGAAACGTTGAAAAGGACTGCAAAAAACTTAAGGATGTCCTCGGTATAATAACAGGTCTGAGGGAGGCATGGGAAGGCGCCCTTGTAAGCGTCAGGCAGATAAAATACGGGAAATAGGGGGAATATGGGGTATGGTGGAGCTTACGAAACTTGTAAGGTACAGTGAGGAAAAGCTTGACAAGCTAAAACAGATAGAAAAGTTTACCAGGCAGCAGAAGGAAGCCATTGACAGCCACGACCTTGCAGTGCTGGCCCCCCTGGTGGACAAGAAACAAAAAGTTATAGACTATATAGACTGGTGCGATAATGCTTTTCAGGATGAACTCGACAGAATAAAAAAGAAGCTGGGTGTCAAGACCCTCAGGGATATAGGGGATATTGAAACCGGTGATGAGGGGAAAACCCTTGTAAGCATTATAGCCAAAATAGTGGAGACCATCGAAAACATACAGCTTTTGGAGAAGGACAACCACGAAAAACTGGTTCTGGCAATGGAACAGGTCAAGGAAAAACTGAAAAGGATAAGACAGGGGCAAAAG
Organism: uncultured Clostridium sp.; assembly: GCA_964529035.1. Lineage (GTDB taxonomy): Bacteria > Bacillota > Clostridia > Ch29 > Ch29 > CAZGUG01. The sequence goes on along the minus strand of CAZGUG010000065.1, from coordinate 6,605 downwards.
AGCGTTGCATTGTACGAGGGCAGTGCGGCCTCTGCATCGGGGAGCTTTTTCGATAAAAAGAAATAA
>CAZGUG010000065.1:1429-6439 GCA_964529035.1 uncultured Clostridium sp. | reverse complement strand
TATAATTAAGTGAAGTTTATCCGGGTCTGTGGTTGAAAGTCGATGCTAACCGCAGGCGAAGCGACCCACGTAAACCGGCAAAAATGCCGGTGAGCATGGTGCGGTTTAGGTGTAAGTCCTGCCTGTCGGGATTAAGATTTCGGCAGAGACGGGGGGTAGTGAAGGTGTAAAAACCGGAAGCGAGACCTGCAGCAGGCGAGTGTGGGGTCAAAGACCAGGTCAGCCGGATAAACTTCTTTTTTTGTACAAATTTTTACATTTTGTTATTAAAGTTGACATTAAAGTAATGAGAATTACTGCCATTCGACAAAGGATTATCCACATTCGGGGGACGGGTTATCCACAGCGGTTGGTGCAGAAACATAGGTTATTAACAGACTTATCCACTTTATCCACAGTTTCGGTTTCCACAAAGGGCATTATACCTCTCTCAAAAAACTTCACTTGAAGATGGAAGTCCATGGATAATCCATATTTTTTACAAAATGTTTAGCTTACCATCTGTTGGATATTAATATAATAATAGATTATAATATATATAGTACCGCAGTATAAATAGATAACGACATACCAATCCGACGTAGATTCCAAAACGACATTATAAGAATGGAGAGGAGCTGGATTTTATGCGTATTATCACGAGCGGGAAGAACATGGAAGTAACCGATGCTTTAAGAGACACCATTGAAAGGAAGATTGGCAAGCTCAACAAGTATTTTCAGAAAAACACAGAGGCTCAGGTTACGCTCAACGTTGAAAAAAGCCGGCATATAATCGAGGTCACCATTCCTTTTGACGGTGTGCTGATAAGGGCCGAAGAGTGCACCGACGACATGTACACGTCCATAGACAAGGCGGTAGACAAGCTGGAGCGGCAGATAAACAAGCACAAGACCAAACTGGAGAGAAGATTTAGGGGAAGCAAACTGATTTTTGAGAACATAGAAGCTAACGGCAGGGAGGATTCCGAAAGGCCCAGGGTGGTCAAAACAAAAAGATTTGCAATGAAGCCGATGCCGGTTGAGGAGGCAATACTGCAGATGGAACTTCTGGGGCATAATTTCTTTGTTTTTTCAAACGGCGATACCGAAGAGGTCAATGTGGTATACAAAAGAAAGGACGGAGACTACGGACTGATAGAACCAATGTTCTGATATACGGTAAAAAACACCTATAAAGGATGGGTAGGCTGCCGGTGTGAAAAACGGCAGCCTATTATTGAGGGAAAAAAAAGGAGTTTTTCATTAATAGTAGAAATAATAAATAAGGCTTGTGTAATCTGTACGGTAATAACGTCAGTGGCTGTGTCGGTAGCAAACCGGTATCTTCCGGCTTAATATAGCGGGGCAAATAAAAAAAGAGGGGTATACCATATGATAGATAAGCCTGCAGTATCCGAGGAAACGTTACAGGGGCTTGTGAATGCGGTGGAGGGTATTGTTTCGTCCAGAATAAGAATGGATGACAAAGGTAATGTTACCGAAATACATGCCATAGCTAAAAGGTCAAGGAATGCAAAGCAAATAGCAAGGGATATCCAGTCCGCCGTATCGGCGGCGTTTGCGGTGGATATTGATCATAGGGTAATCAGTATCGCCCAGTTGGACGGGGAAGGTTTCAGCAGTGACGGGCTGCGTTTTGCCTATAAAGGAATGGAGATAGCCAGGAAGGATTTGAACTTTGAAGTAAAGATTACGCTTGCCCACAGGGGTGAAATCTATACGGGATGCCATAAAGGTGCCAATACCATCGGCAGTATCAACAGGTCAATAGCGGAAGCTGTTCTGAAGGCGGTATTGAATGCCTTGGGCTCCGAAGACATGTTTGTCATTGAGGATGTGGGCAGCCTTACCATAGCCGGTTTCAGCGTAGTCAATGCTGCGGTCACGTATCTGGACAAAAAGGGAGGGCGCCTTCTTATCGGCACTGCAGTGAACGGTGGGGATATGAAGGAAGCGGTGGCCAAAGCGACTCTGGATGCGGTGAACAGGAAAATCGTCAATTTATTGGAAACATAATCCGGGTCGGTAAAATATCCTGGTAAGGGGTTGTTAGAGGTGTTGATTGAGGGTCTTGTATTATCACTTGTTGTCGGCAAAATCCGGGGCGGGAAATTTAAGGGGCTGGGCCAGACACCCATCCGCAATGTCTGGCTGTTTATACTGGCATTTATTCTTGAATTTGCAACCCTGTTTGCAGCATCCGCCGGTGTAAGCCTGGTGGCGGATTACATCATGTACCTTCATACCGCAAGCTACATCCTGCTTTTTGCGGCCATTATTTCCAACAGGGAACACCGGTCAATGTGGCTTGTTTTACTCGGCTCCATGCTGAATTTCCTGGTGATATTCATTAACGGGGGTGCCATGCCGGTGGCGGTGGAAGCCCTGAACAATAAAGGCCTTTATGATTACGCACAGATGATATCCACCGGAGGCATGGTTACGCATCAGCCCCTTACTGATTTGACAAAGCTTCCCTTTCTGGCGGACATAATTATCCTGCCTGCAGCCTATCCGCTTCCAAAGGTGCATAGCATAGGTGATATAATAATCTCACTCGGAATATTTTTGTTTGTTCAAAAAGCCATGCTGCAGGAAAAGATTATGCGGCAGAGCCGCATGATAAGGTTTAAATACAAAGGCAGAATCTAATCCCCCGAAAAGGGGGTTTTTTGTTGTTCGCACCTTCAGAATGCGGCGACCAATTGCCTATTGGTATAATTCATGATAAAATCTAGTTTGAATTGGAGACGAGAGGTGGAAATATGGCGAATTTCTTATCCAGATTATTTGGCGATGCCAATGAGCGGGAGATAAAAAAACTTAACAAAACCGTGGATGCAATAGAGGCGCTTGAAGATGAAACGAAAGGCCTGACAGACAGCCAGCTGCGTCACAAGACGAAAGAGTTCAGGGAAAGGCTGCAGCAGGGCGAGACGCTGGAAGATATTTTGCCCGAAGCCTTTGCGGTGGTGCGGGAAGTATCCGCCCGGGTGCTCAAAATGAGACATTTTCCTGTACAGCTTCTGGGAGGCATCGTGCTGCATCAGGGCAGGATAGCCGAAATGAAAACCGGTGAAGGTAAAACCCTGGTCGCAACGATGCCGGCATACCTAAATGCCCTTACAGGCAAGGGTGTGCATATTGTCACCGTGAACGATTACCTTGCCACAAGGGACAGCCAGTGGATGGGAGAGGTATATAAATTCCTGGGGCTGGAGGTAGGCCTTATTGTGCACGGGCTTGATTTTGAGCAGCGTAAAAGGGCATATGCTGCCGATATTACCTACGGCACCAACAACGAGTTCGGCTTTGACTATTTAAGGGATAACATGGTGATATACAAGGAGCAGATGGTACAGAGACAGCTCAATTATGCAATCATTGACGAGGTTGACAGCATACTTATAGACGAGGCAAGGACGCCGCTGATAATCTCGGGGGTGGGCGAAAAGTCGACAAAGCTGTATTCGGTGGTGGACGGTTTTGTAAGGGGCCTAAGGCAGGAGGAACACTTTACGGTGGACGAAAAGGCAAACACCGTTACGCTGACCGATGACGGCGTCAAAAAGGCGGAGCAGTATTTCAATCTTGAAAACCTAGCAGATCCCGAGAACATGGAGCTTTCGCACCATATAAACCAGGCGCTGAAGGCCCACAGGCTTATGGACCGTGATATTGACTATGTGGTAAAGGACAACCAGGTAATCATAGTTGACGAGTTCACCGGCAGGCTTATGCTGGGACGGCGGTACAGCGACGGGCTGCACCAGGCCATAGAGGCCAAGGAAAGGGTTAAGGTGGAAAGGGAATCAAAGACGCTGGCCACCATAACCTTCCAGAATTATTTCAGGATGTACAAAAAACTGGCGGGTATGACCGGTACCGCTGCAACCGAAGAAGAGGAGTTCAGGGCCATATACGGCATGGACGTGGTGGAGGTACCCACCAACATGCCTATGATAAGGGACGATTTAGCGGATGTGGTATACAGGAGCACAGAGGGCAAGTTCAGGGCGGTGGTGGAGGATATAATACAAAGGCATTCAATGGGACAGCCTATACTTGTGGGCACCATCAGCATAGAAAAGTCAGAGCTTCTTAGTAAAATGCTGTCCAGAAGGGGAGTTAACCATCAGGTTTTAAATGCCAAGTACCATGAAAAGGAAGCGCAGATAATTGCCCAGGCCGGCCGGAGAAATGCCGTGACCATATCCACCAACATGGCGGGCAGGGGTACCGATATAGTACTCGGTGAAGGAGTTAAGGATATTGGCGGACTGCATGTAATAGGCACCGAACGGCATGAGAGCAGGAGGATAGACAACCAGCTGCGCGGCCGGTCGGGACGCCAGGGAGATCTGGGCTCATCACAGTTTTATATATCGATGGAAGACGAGCTGATGAGGCTTTTCGGTTCCGAAAAAATCATGGGCATGATAGACAAGCTCGGGTTTGACGATACGCAGCCGATTGAGCATTCCATCCTGAGCAAGTCGATAGAAAACGCACAGAAAAAGGTTGAGGCGCGCAACTTTGATATAAGGAAGCACGTGCTGCAGTATGACGATGTTATGAACAAACAGAGGGAGGTCATATACGCCCAGAGAAGGCAGGTGCTGGAGGGGGAAAACCTGAGGGACCAGATTTTAGAGATGATAAGCGACACCATGGAAATAATGCTGGATATATACACTTCCAACAGCCAGTACCCGGAGGAATGGGATTTTGACGGACTGGGAAAATACGCACAGAAACTCTTCCTGCCGAAGAACGGCCTGAGGATAGGTGATCCGGAGCAGCTCACCCGCGAAAAGCTAAAAAGTATGCTTATGGATATCGCCCTCAGGGTGTACCATGAAAGGGAAGAAAAGATTGGCAGCGAGCAGATGAGGGAGCTCGAAAGGGTTATACTGCTTAGGGTTGTGGACATGAAGTGGATGGAACACATAGACAACATGGACCAGATGAGGCAGGGTATCGGGCTGAGGGCCTACGGCCAGGAAGA
>CAZGUG010000065.1:0-1329 GCA_964529035.1 uncultured Clostridium sp. | reverse complement strand
ACAAGGGATACAGGGTAAAGGTACTGGACCTGCTGGCGGATGACGAAGGGGGCATCAAGAGCGCGGCGCTGCTGGTGGAAGGAGAAAATGCCTACGGCTATCTCAAGGCGGAAAAGGGTGTTCACCGGCTGGTAAGAATATCTCCCTTCGATGCTTCGGGCAGGAGGCATACTTCCTTTGCTTCGCTGGATGTTATGCCTGAGCTGGACGATGACGTGGAAATAAACATAAACCCTGACGACTTGAGGGTTGATACCTACAGGTCCAGCGGAGCCGGAGGCCAGCATGTAAACAAGACGGATTCCGCCATAAGGATAACCCATATACCCACCGGAATAGTGGTGCAGTGCCAGAACGAGAGATCCCAGCACAGCAACCGGGAGACAGCGATGAGGATGCTTAAATCAAAGCTCATTGAGCTCAGGGAGCAGGAGCAGAAGGAAAAAATAGAGGACCTGCAGGGCGAATACAACCAGATTGCCTGGGGCAGTCAGATAAGGTCCTATGTCTTTCACCCCTACAGCATGGTCAAGGACCACCGGACCAATGTGGAGATAGGAAATGTCAACAGGGTTATGGACGGCGACCTTGACGAGTTCATATTCGCCTATTTGAAGGCCCAAAAATACAATGGCTAGCTTGGGTATACCGCATACCTTGCGGTATATTCCGGGCTGAAATTTTTATGCGTAAACGGTAGGGAAGGAGACCTGGTATGAACGGAATTGCTGCGAGGTTGTGCCGGGAATTGGGACTTAAAGGCACACAGGTGGAGAACACCATTAAGCTGATAGACCAAGGGAACACCATACCCTTTATTGCCCGGTACCGGAAGGAAATGACCGGCGGGCTGGCCGACGACGTGCTCAGGGAATTTGCGGACAGGCTTACATATCTCAGAAATCTTGAAAGCCGAAAGGAAGAGGTCATAAGGCTTATTGACGGGCAGGATAAACTGACCGGAGACCTGGAGGAAAGGATAAACAAAGCCGAAACGCTGCAGGAGGTTGAGGATATTTACAGGCCCTTCAGGCCCAGGAGAAGAACCAGGGCCATGGTGGCCCGCGAAAAGGGCCTTGAGCCCCTTGCGGATATACTGCTGGCGCAGCAGCTTGTGGAAGGTGACATGGAGGAGATTGCCCTTGAATATGTTGATATGGAAAAGGGCATAGGCAGTGCTGCTGAAGCGCTGGAGGGTGCCTGCGACATAATAACCGAAATAATTTCGGACAATGCCGAATTAAGGAAGGCGGTAAGGAGCGTTACAGCCAAGAAAGGCATTGTTAAGGTGCAGGGAACCACCGAAGAGGTATCGGATTATGAAATGTA
>CAZGUG010000064.1:0-10204 GCA_964529035.1 uncultured Clostridium sp. | reverse complement strand
AAAGGCTTTTGCCTTACATGTTTGTTTCGCACTGTTTAGTTTTCAAAGGTTCACGTCGACTAACCGCCGACTTTTACTATGATAGCACAACTTAATTTTAGTGTCAAGAATTTATTGAATGCTCTGATGTGCCTGTTTTTCCGCTATTTCAAACATACCGCCGCCCATTATGGCGACTTTCATATGGTATCATGCTGCTTATCTTATGTCAACACCAATATTTTGGTATTTTATGTATATTTGCCGATATCATGTCGCACTATTCCTTGGGCTTCATTGTGGGAAACAGGATTACATCCCTTATCGAATAGGAATCGGTCAGCAGCATGACCACTCGGTCTATTCCTATCCCCAGGCCGCCGGTGGGAGGAAGCCCAACTTCAAGGGCATTTACATAGTCCTCGTCCATCATGTGTGCCTCTTCGTCGCCGGCTTCGCGCTGTTTTAGCTGGTCTTCAAATCTCTTCTTTTGGTCTAAGGGATCGTTAAGCTCTGAAAAGGCATTGGCCACTTCCCAGGTGTATATGAAGCCCTCAAACCGGCTTGTAAACTCGGGGTCGTCGGGTTTGCGCTTTGCCAGCGGGGAAACTTCCACCGGGTAATCCAATATGAATGTAGGCTGTACCAGATGCTGTTCCACCTTTTCTTCAAATACAGCGTTTATTATCTCGCCCTTTGAAGCGCCCGGTTCGACCTCCAGACTCAGGTGTTTTACTTTACCATAAGCCGTCCTGGCATCGTCTTCCTTTTCGAATTCTATCCCCGTGTATTTCTTTATTGCATCAACCATGGTCAGCCTTGTCCAGGGCGGTGTCAGGTCTATGTCAACACCCTGGTAATTGATTTTTGTTGTTCCAAGCACCTTCTCGGCTACGTAGGCTATCAGATTTTCTGTCAGCTCCATCATCCCATGATAATCCGTGTAAGCTTCATAAAGCTCGATGGAGGTGAACTCCGGATTGTGCTTTATGGACATACCCTCGTTCCTGAAGATACGTCCTATCTCGTATACCTTTTCAAGACCGCCGACTATAAGCCTCTTAAGATGTAGCTCGGTTGCAATTCTAAGGTACATATCTATATCGAGTGTATTGTGATGTGTAATAAAGGGTTTGGCATTGGCTCCGCCGGCTATTGTATGTAATATCGGAGTCTCTACTTCTATATACCCTATATTATCAAGATATTCCCTTATAGCTTTAATGATATCGCTTCTTATTAGGAATGTTTTTTTAACATCGGGATTTACTACCAGGTCCACGTATCTCTGCCTGTACCTCAAATCCGGGTCCTTTAGGCCGTGCCATTTTTCAGGGAGTACCTGAAGGGACTTTGACAAAAGCACAATATCGCCAACCTTAATTGATATTTCTCCCTTCCTGGTGGTAAATATCTCTCCCTTTACACCGACTATGTCCCCGATATCACAGGAAATGAACTCCCGGTATTTTTTTTCGCCTATTTCATCTTCCCTTATATAAAGCTGTATTCTGCCCTGTATGTCCTGAATATCGGCAAAACTGGCCTTACCATGCTCTCTCTTAGTCATGATACGGCCCGCTATTGATACCTGTTTGCCTTCATAATCGGCATAATTGTCCTTTATGTGCTGGGTAAAATGTTTCCTGTCATATCTGTCTATAGTAAAGGGATCCTTTCCCTTTGCCTTGAGGTCGTCCAGTTTCTTCCTCCTCAGCTCAAGTATCTCATTAAGATTAAGGTCATCTTTCGTATCCCTTACCATTTGTATACCCCCAGTCTTTATTTTTTTATTTCAATTATTTGAAACTGAATGGTACCGTCAGGAACCTGTATCTCCACAACATCTCCGGTTTTGTGTCCCATTAGTGCTTTTCCCACAGGAGATTCGTTGGATATCTTAAGGCGCAGAGGATCGGCTTCCGCCGAACTTACAATTTTGTACTCAACCGTTTCGTCAAAGGTTAAATCCTTTACAGTTACCAAAGTACCTATATTCACCGTTTCAACCGATATATCCTCGTCATCTATTACCTTGGCATTCTTAAGCAGGTTTTCAATAGTAGCAATCCTACCTTCTATAAAGGCCTGTTCTTTTTTTGCTTCGTCATATTCGGAGTTTTCAGTAATGTCTCCAAATGCTATTGCCTGCTTGATCCTTTCCGCAATTTCCCTTCTTTTTTTTGTTTTCAGCAGTTCAAGCTCTTCTTCCAATTTCTCAAGACCCGCTAATGTTAATACTACTTCTTTCTGTGCCATCATATGTCTCCCCTTTAACTCGATTCAAATATAAATGAATCTGCATCATATCCTTGATAATATATGTTACGGTTTTGATTTTATTCTTGATATACACTGGAAAATTTATCTTCAATACACGCCGCGGACGCTGTAATTGTTGCACCACAGCGTCTGACATGTTGTAATTATAATTTATGTATAGGTGGATGTCAAGGCAGGTATTTATTATGCATCCCTGCCTGGCTTTCCGCCATGTCCTTAAGGAAAGACCGTGCCCTTACCAGCTCGTCATAATCTGAAAAGTTGTTCCTGTATACTTCAATTATAAGCGGACCCTTATAACCTGCCTGGGCAAGCATTTTGAACAGATTCCGATAGTCCACCTGGCCGCGGCCCGGCAGCAGGCACATATTGCCGGGAGAAAAATCATTCACATGTACGTTTGCCAGCCTTTTGCCCATAACCTCTATATACCGTCTGGCCGGGACCCTGCTTCTGTTCGCCTGCTTAAGGTCAAGGGTGAAGTTTATGTTTGAACTGGTTATATTGTTCATTATACTGGCTATTAAACCCGGGTCATGGGAAAGACACCAGTATACGTTTTCCCATGCCAGCGACACACCATAGGCACCGGCGCATTCTGCAAGACTGTTCATCTGACCGGCTATTTCCCTTATCTCGGAAATCTCGTTGTCAAACCATTTTTTCGACGGACCATGGAATGTAATGTGTTCGGCTCCCAATATTCCGGCAGCCTTCACAACCTTTACAAAGGTATTCCATGCATCATTTTTTCTGGGCACATATTTGTCAAACAAAAAAGGTTCATGCTGCACCGCAAAGGAATGAACCGAATAGGTAATTAGTCCGGCATGTTCTATTTTGTCCCTTAGTTTTTTGCAGTAATCCTCTTGGTATTCGGACGCCGTTTCCAAGAATACCTCAATTGTTTTAAAGCCCATATCCGCTATTACCCCGATGGTCTCTTCGGTGAGCAATTCGGGATAAAAACACGCCGTTGATATTCCTATGTCCATTGTCAATTCTCCTTTCCGAATCTAAATATAATTCTTTGCTTTTTCCTTACCATTTAGTACCCTTATTGCCCCTTCCGCCAGAGCGCTCATTTCAAACTCTCCCGGATACACCATTACCCTTGCAATAAAAGAAACCTTTTCTTTTATCCACCCTACCAGTACCTCATCACGGGCAAGACCACCGGTAAGAACTATCGCATCCACACTTCCCATAAGCACCGCGGCTCCCGCGCCTATCTCCTTGGAAGCCTGATAAGCCATTGCCCTATATACAAGTTCGGCATACCTGTCACCGTTTTCTATCATCTTAATTACTTCCCTGCCGTCATTGGTCCCCAAATAAGCTACAAGCCCGCCGCCTCCCACAACCTTTTTCCTTATTTCATCCCTGGTGTACCTGCCTGAGTAACAAAGGTCTATTAAGGAGCCCACCGGCAAACCTCCCGCCCTTTCAGGGGAAAAGGGCCCGTCACCGTCAAGGACATTGTTAACATCAATTATTCTCCCTTTTTTGTGTACCCCCACCGATATCCCACCGCCCATATGGGCTACAAGAAAATTAAACTGTTTGTATTCACCACCCAGCTCCGCCGCCGCCCTTCGCGCAGCAGCCCTCTGGTTTAACGGATGGTCCTTTGCTTTTCTTTGTATTTCCGGAAGGCCTGAAAATCGTGCCAGTTCTTCAAGCTCGTCCACTATAACCGGGTCCACCACGTAGGAGGGTATATTTGACTTTCCGGCAATATCATAGGCAATTATCGCGCCAAGGTTTGACGCATGGTGACCCATTATCCCTATCCGTAAATCCTGCAGCATCTGCCGGTTTATCCTGTATGTACCTCCCGACACCGGCTTCATATTGCCCCCGCGGGCCACAACGGCATCAAAGCCGTCGGGTGATATATCGTTATCCCTTAATGTATCGATAATTACGTCTTTTCTGAAATCAAGCTGGTCATATATCGTGGGATATTTTTTTATCTCTTGGGCGGGATGTCTTAAAACCTTCTCGAATACCTGGCATTCATTATGATATACCGCAATCTTTGTGGAAGTTGACCCCGGGTTTATAACCAGCAGTCTGAAGGTTTTTTCCATTATTAACATTCTCCTTCCCCTTGACGTCTGTTTTCAGCCAACAGAATTGTATCATGAAATACATACGGCAGCTTTTTGTCTGAATCCTTCGACACATTTTCCCGTATTCCTCCCGGCAAAATACTAAGGCGGCCGCCCATTAGGGTGACCGCCTTAGTATTAAACTGGTGTTCCTTTTACGCTTTGTATGAATATCCTTTGGTATTTTCCCCGATTTCATCATAGCCCACAAACCCGTCAGTACCCCTGAAACCGGCCAACCGGAAACCATGTTTTTCAGCCAGTCTGGATATCTCCTCCACCCTGCCGGTTTCCAGCCTGCCGCCTATCGAATAGTCCTCCAGCCGGTCCTCCATTGCCAGTATCATAGTCTCCGCCATACAGGCGTAACACGTTCCGGGCGGAAGGCCCAGGTCAAAACTAAACTCTGCATTCCCGGGAACTTTTACTATTCCCCCTTCAATTATAATAACATCCTTTCTTTTTTGTGCCACCTGGGCGGATACATCCCTCGGCCTTGCCACGTCACAGACTATGGCTCCACGCTTCAAATGTTCGGGCCGGATGATGGTATCCACCGAACTGCTTACCGTTATTACCACATCCGCCCGCCTCAAGGGACCCACCGACATGTTGGTGGTATGCACCGCAAGACCGGTTTTCTGCATTATTTCTGCTGCCAGTTTTTCCAGTTTTTTAATGTCCCTCGATACAAGCGTCATAAATTTAGTTTCCCCTGCAAGTATTTTAGCACAGGTGCTTCCTATTGAACCGTTTGCCCCTATTATTACTACTTCGGAATCCTGCAGGGCTTTGCCGGTAACGGCACATGCCTTTCTCACAGCCTCCAGCGCTGTTGCAACGGTATACGAGTTGCCGGTTGTAACGGGTATGTCCAGCCTTTGGGCTATCGAGACGCCCTTGTCGCCAACCACCGACGTAAAGGCCCCCAGCCCCACTATTTCTGCTCCCAGATTCCGGGCGGTTATACAGGCCTTTAATATTTTGTTTTCAACAAAACCTAAGGGCAGACCGAGTATTTGTTGTGGCAGAAGAGGAACAGCCACCAGATACCCTTCCGTTTCACCCCCAGAGGATTTAATCCCGGTTATATGTGACAGTTTTATCGGGGGCAGTTTCTCCATTGCTTTTTTCAAAAGTTTGTCGGGCAAATGCTGTGCAAATCTGAATTTTTTACAAAAGTCATTTATACATAAAGGGTGAATAATAAATCCGAACTTACCCATTCTAGATGCTACCTCCTGTAATTGCTTTATCATCAAGATATTCAATTCTCGGTTTTATTTCCATACCGTTAAGATAGTGGTTGTATTCTTCCGGTGTGAGCTCGGTTTTGCCCCTGCCGGCCAGGGCAACAATTATTGCTTCCATTACATTGGTTCCAAAGGACCTTCCGCTGTATTCGGGGGTGGTGGTAACAAGGGTTGATACTCCGATTTCCTTCAGGTGCTCGATATCCTTTGAAGTCACCGTGTTTGTGATAACCACCTTGCCCTTAAGCGACCGGGGAAGATATTTGTTAATGTACAGATAATCCCCGGCTATTATATCCGCATCCTGATAAAAGGATTCGAATCTATTGTTTGAGGTTTCCTGGCTTTTTCCCGTAGGATACAACACTTCGAAGGGCAGACGGCAGGCAATGGGGGCAATAACCCGGGCTATCCTGTGCAGAACCCGCAGTGAATTAATCTGTTTGGGTATACCCAAAGCAAATATCAGGTCACCGCACGCCACCAAAGACCCCGCTTCCTGAAAGGCTTCGGCCATTCCAAACCGGTCCATGGCCGACACTATCAAAACCTTCTTCCCTTCAAGGTTTATGACATTTTCCCGGCTAATATACCTTATTACATTCCTTTCAAGGGTATTCTTGAGTCCCGAGCCGTCAACAATGGGAGATACTAAAGCCGCTTCCTTCAGGGGCACCGCATCCTTTATTGTATATCTCCTGTTCCCCCCCTGTATGTAAAGGTCAATGCCCCCCATTCCAAAGGCATCTACCCTGCCGTCATATTCCCTGATTAAATCTATTGCCTTTTTTATATCTCCATCCGTTCCCCTTCTTTCCAGCACGAAGTCCTGTCCCATAATACTGGTTTCAACCCTATGGTCCCGGGTGGAAGACCCTATACTTACACTGAGCACCCTCTTCATTTTTGTTCCTCCTTGGTATTTTGTAAGGCTTCCATTACCTCGATTATGTCCTGCCGGGGTATATGCACATCCTGCGTAATGGGAGATTCCCCGATATGTTTTCTTATTACCTGGCAGTCCACAAGGGCTTCGATAAGCTCTGCCCTCTTATCCGAAGCAAAGATTACAATCGAATCACACTCCCTTGCTTTTACTATTAAGTCCATAATGGTATTCAAAAGCTCGGTACCGCTTCTTTCCCTGACAAACGCCAGTCTTTCCTGTTCTGTCATTACCAGATAAAAGTTAACACCGTAATGGTTAAGCAGTTTTATGATTTCATCTTTGTTTTTTACAGGGAACGCTACAAATCCTATTCTGTCGCCCTTCCTTACTTCGCCAAGGCTCTCCATCCGGGATACAAAGCTCCTGTCGGTACCAATGATATCCGCAGTATCCTGCTGAGAGATTCCCCTGCTTCTCAAATCCATAATCTTGTCTACTATTTGATAGAGTTTGTCCTTGTTTATGGCCTTACTGCCTATTCGCACTATGTCCATGTGATGTCCCCCCCTTTTTTTCGTATCACATGTCAACCATCAGCCGCTGTTTCAGTATTCCCCGTCAAACGGGTAATTATGTGCACAATATTGTGCAATTATATTCTATATTTTTTTTGTTCGTTTTTCAATATCCGGATAAAAAAAAGACATCCTCTACGGATGCCCTTCCACTTCCTGTCCATAGGCTTTAAGAATTCCTAGGAGCTGCTGTCGTGTTTGAGCTTTATTGACTTTTTTCCTTACAAGGCAGGCATTTCTGAAACCCTTTAGGTACCAGCCCACATGCTTTCTCATTTCCTTTACCGCCCGGCCTTCACCTTTATGTTGAATCATCAAATCAGTATGTTTTATTATCATCTCCAGCACTTCCCGAAATTCAGGGGGCCCGGCGCATACTCCCTCGTTAATGAGCTTAAGTGTTCTTGAGAATATCCAGGGGTTCCCCCTTGCTCCCCGCGCTATCATCACGGCGTCACATCCCGTTTGTTTTAAAATACCGACAGCATCCCCGGGAGTAAAAATGTCGCCGCTACCGATTACCGGAATAGACAAATCTTTCTTGATTTGTGCTATTATATCCCAGTCGGCGGTTCCACTGTAAAACTGGTCCCTTGTCCTGCCGTGCACTGCAACGGCATCGGCACCGTTTTCCTGGACAATGCGCGCGATGTCCGGTGCATTCACGTTATTTTTGTCCCAACCCTTTCTTATTTTGACACTTAAGGGTATACTTATGGCCTGCGAAGTCTTTTTTACTATTTCGGCAACCAATCCGGGTTTTAGCATAAGGGCACACCCATCGCCGTTTTTTACTATCTTTGGAGTGGGGCAGCCCATGTTTATGTCAATCATATCCGCCCCGCTTTCGCACAGCTTCGCCGCCTGCTCCGCCATAAGTCCTGGATCCGAACCGAACAACTGGACCGCAACCGGCCTGTCCCCGGGATGTATATCCGTAAGTTTATGAGTCCTTTTACTGTCGTGATAAAGCCCCTTGGCGCTCACCATTTCGGTATAAGTTAACCCGCATCCCTGCTGTTTGCATAGAATGCGAAAGGACCTGTCGGTTATACCCGCCATCGGGGCCAGGAATACATTATTATCAAGCTTTAGGCTACCTATTTTCAACAGGCTTCATCTCTCCGCTTCCTCCTATTTTTTGTTGAGCTTATAGATAATGTGCAGCCCGTCCAGCGTAAGCAGGCTGTCCACTATATCAATGGCCCGGGTTTGTCCGGCAATGAGCCTTGCCAGGCCCCCGGTAGCTATGACCTTTGCATTGTCCCAGCTTAGTTCCTTTTTCATATTGTTTACAATATGCTCCACCAGCCCTGCATATCCATATACAATTCCCGCCTGCATACTGCCCACGGTATTTTTGCATACATACTTTTCGGGTATTTTAAGTTCCACCCTCGGGAGTTTTGAGGCCCGCTGAAAAAGGGCATCACTTGAAATAATTATACCCGGAGCTATGGCACCGCCCAGGTATTCGGCCCTCTCGCTAACGGCACAGAAGGTGGTGGCGGTACCGAAATCCACCAACAGTACAGGCCCGCCATACTTGTGGATTGCCGCAACCGCATTCACTATTCTGTCTGAACCGACTTCCTTTGGATTGTCATACTTAATATCTATGCCCGTTTTTACACCGGGACCCACAACCAGGGGGTCTATACCACAGTATTTGTTGACCGCCCGCTGAAGGGAATGCATAATCGGAGGCACCACCGACGACATAACCACAGCCTCCAGCCCCCGCATTCTCAGCCCATTGTGCTCAAACAGCTGATTTATAAGCATACCGTATTCGTCGGACGATTTATGCTTGTCGGTTGAAATCCGCCAGTTGGTTATCATTTTGTCGTTATCAAAAACCCCCAGCACAATATTAGTGTTGCCCGCATCCAAAACCAGTATCACAATATCACCCGCTTACCGTAAAATTTGCCGGTCAATTTTACATCAAAGGAGAGACCGGCTGTGAAAACTATACGTATCCGTTTACGCCCCTTACAGAAACATCGCCGGATATGATTTCAATTTTTCCGTCCATGGTCTCCACCACCAAAACACCGTCCTGTGTTATGTCAACGGCCCTTCCCTGCAGCACCCTGTCGGCTTGTTCTATCCGCACCTCCCGGCCGAGCAGAACCGAAAACTTACGGCAGTCCTGCAGTACCGTCACAAAACCTTTATTTATAAACTGAAAATAGGCTGTTTCCAGCTTTTCAAGCAAAGCCGCCAAGAGTACTTTTCTTGAAACGGTAAAGCCGCATTCGGTATAAAGAAAAGCTATTTTATCATTAAGTTCGCGGGGCACCCTACTGCCCCCCGGGTTAACGTTAAGCCCGATACTGAGTATGATATGGTTTATTGCATCCGCTTCGGCATTCATCTCAGTGAGTATTCCGCATACCTTTCTGCCGTTTATAACAATATCGTTGGGCCATTTAATTCCCACCGCCAGCCCTGTAATTTCCCTTACCGCCTTTACAACGGCAACCGCTGCCACCTGGGTTATCTGGTATGCTTTTTCGGGACGCAGCCGGGGTTTCAATATAACTGATGTCCAGATACCGCCGCCCCGGGGAGAATACCACTGCCTGCCAAGCCTTCCCCTCCCACCGGACTGCTCCTCGGCTATCACCACGGTACCTTCGTTTTTCTGCGGAGCGATTTCCTTTGCCAGTGTACTGGTGGAAGCCAGCGTATACTTGTGTATAATGCTGTGCCCCATCACCGAAGTCGTAAGCAACGGATATATTTCCTCCGGGGTTAAGATGTCCGGCGAGGATATAAGCCTGTATCCCCTGTTGGGTACCGCCTCTATTTCATATCCCTGTTCCTTTAACGCGTTTATATACTTCCATACGGCGGTTCTGCTTATATTAAGGCTTTCACTCAAGCGCTGGCCGGAAATGTAGCTTTGCCTGTTTTGGTTTAGCTTTTTGAGTATCCTTTCCTTCAAGGTGCAAACCTCCCCGGGTACTTGCCTGACTGTTTGTCTTTCATATAATCCAATTATACCAGATTATTGGTGCTTGCGGCCAAAAAAATAAGGCGACGCTACTGCGCCGCCTTATCATATTTTTCCCTTATCCGAATATTGACAACATAACGCCTGCC
>CAZGUG010000063.1:0-10343 GCA_964529035.1 uncultured Clostridium sp. | reverse complement strand
GCGTGGAAAGAAGAGGAGCAGGACGTCTTTTGGCAAAAACCGCTTCCATATTTCCATGGGGCGGTTTTGTTTTTTGGCAGATGACGTTAAATACATCCTGGTTTTTATATAATATGCTGCATTAGGATAATAAAAGATAATAAATATTAAATAAATATATTTATCATTAAAGATTGTATGTTAATACATTAACATAAATATAGACAAATATATAACATAATCATAGGAGGGAGACCAATGACAGTAAAAGAGGTCCGGGATACAGTAGACATACCGGAAAATTTTCAAAGGCTTCGGGAGGTGATTAGCGAGTACAGGGAGAAGAAAGGCGCCCTTATACCCGTTTTGCAGAAAGCCCAGGATATATTCGGCTATCTGCCCATCAAAGTACAAAAATTTATAGCCGAGGGCATGGGTGTACCCCTGCAGAAAATCTACGGAATAGTTACATTTTACGCACAGTTTTATTTGGAGCCGAAGGGCGAGCATACAATAGGCCTTTGTATGGGGACGGCATGCTATGTAAGAGGTGCGCAGAACATACTTGAGAAGGTAAAGGAGGAACTAGGTGTTGATGTAGGGCAGACAACCGGGGATTTGAAATTTACACTGGAAGCTACCAGGTGCCTGGGATGCTGCGGGCTGGCCCCTGTTATGATGATCGACGAAGATGTATACGGCAGATTAACTCCCGACAGGATACCCGAGATACTGAAGAAGTACAAGTAGCAGTTCCGGTAGAGGAAATGGCGATAAGAGGAAGTTATATCAAAGCATAAACAATAATGGGGGTGTATTATAGTGAAGACCATTCAGCAGCTTGAAGAGATAAGGAAAAAAACCCTTGAGAGGATAAACATCCGAAAGGAAAGGGAAGGTACCAGGGTGGTTGTGGGCATGGCCACATGCGGCATATCGGCCGGCGCAAGGCCGGTACTGAAAGCCCTGGTTGAAGAAGTAAACAAGAGGGGTCTTCAGCACGTTATAGTGTCTCAAACAGGGTGCATAGGAATATGCGAGTATGAGCCCATAGTAGAAGTATATAGGCCGGGGGAAGAGAAGGTAACCTATGTAAAAATGACCCCTGACAAAGTTGCAAGGGTGGTAACAGAACATGTAGTAAACGGAAAGGCCGTAACAGAGTATACGATAGGCGGTATAAAGTAAATATTTCTTAATGTAGAGGGGGAGGTAAACAAATGGAGATATTTCGTTCTCATGTACTGATCTGTGCCGGCACAGGCTGTACTTCCTCAGGGTCACATAATGTGGCTGGCACCTTTGATAGATTGATAAAGGAAGAAGGACTGGAGAAAGAAGTTAAAATAGTCAGAACAGGCTGCTTTGGACTGTGCGAGGTTGGCCCGGTGGTTATTGTATATCCGGAGGGAGCCTTTTACAGCAGGGTGAAAGAAGAGGATGTGGAGGCAATTGTAAAGGAACACCTTGTAAAGGGAAGAATAGTAAAACGGCTTCTTTATCAGGAATCCCTGGACAAGGACCAAATCAAGTCCTTAGACCAGGTGGATTTTTATAAAAAACAAATGCGGATTGCCCTAAGGAACTGTGGCGTGATTGACCCCGAGAATATCGATGAGTATATAGCTATGGACGGTTACAAGGCAATTGCCAAGGTGCTGACCGAAATGACACCGGAGCAGGTAATAGAGGAAATAAAGAAATCGGGCTTAAGAGGCAGGGGTGGAGCTGGTTTCCCCACCGGTATGAAATGGCAGTTTGCATACAATTCGAAGGATGATAAGAAATATGTTTGCTGCAATGCCGACGAAGGTGATCCCGGAGCTTTTATGGATAGAAGTGTTCTGGAGGGAGACCCGCATTCGGTGTTGGAGGCAATGACTATTGCCGGTTATGCGATTGGGTCGGACCAGGGGTATATTTACGTAAGGGCCGAATACCCCATTGCAGTAAAAAGGCTTGAAATTGCCATAGAGCAAGCCAGAGAATACGGGCTTCTTGGCAAAAACATTCTGGGTACAGGATTTTCCTTTGATATAGACCTGAAAATGGGCGCAGGTGCCTTTGTATGTGGCGAGGAAACGGCTCTTTTGAATTCAATTGAGGGTGGAAGGGGAGAGCCAAGGCCAAGGCCACCTTTCCCGGCGGTAAAGGGCTTGTGGCAAAAGCCCACCATTCTCAACAACGTTGAAACCTACGCCAATATATGCCGGATAATACTTAAAGGGGCGGACTGGTTTGCAGGCATTGGCACAGAAAGGAGCAAAGGGACCAAGGTGTTTGCCCTGGGCGGCAAGATAAACAATACCGGTCTGGTGGAAATACCCATGGGAACACCCTTAAGGGACGTAATTTACGAAATAGGCGGAGGGTGTCCCAACGGTAAGGCATTTAAGGCGGTGCAGACCGGCGGCCCCTCCGGCGGATGTATACCCGCCGAGCATGTAGATATACCTATAGAATACGACACCCTTGTACAGATAGGGTCAATGATGGGATCCGGCGGAATGATAGTGATGGACGAAGACAACTGCATGGTTGATATAGCAAAATTCTTCCTGCAGTTTACCTGTGACGAATCCTGCGGCAAGTGTGTACCCTGCAGAATTGGCACAAAGCGTATGCTTGAAATCCTGACCAATATAACTGAGGGCAAGGGGAAGGAAGGAGATATTGAAAGGCTTGAGAGGCTGGCTTTAAACATAAAGGAATCCGCCCTGTGTGCCCTGGGACAGACAGCCCCCAATCCGGTGCTGTCCACAATTAGATACTTTAGGGACGAGTACGAAGCCCATATCAGGGACAGGAAGTGCCCTGCGGGCGTATGTACCGCCCTTCTGGAATACGTAATAAATGAAGACAGGTGCAAAGGCTGCGGCGTCTGTGCTAGGAGTTGTCCCGTAGAATGTATTTACGGCCAGAAAAAGGCATCCTATGCAATTGACGGGGACAAGTGCATCAAATGCGGAATTTGCATGGAAAAATGCCCCTTTGATGCTATTTCGAAAAAATAGCCAAATCAATAAAAAAGGAGTGTTGAGCGTGGAAAAGGTAAGCCTTACCATAGACGGAATTAAAACTGAAGTCCCGAAGGATTATACGGTTCTCATGGCGGCCAGAAGCATTAATATTGATATTCCAACCCTGTGTTACCTGGAGGGAATAAACGAGATTGGTGCCTGCAGGATGTGCCTGGTTGAAGTCGAAAAGGCGAAAAGCCTGCAAGCGTCCTGCGTACTGCCGGTGTCCGAGGGTATGGTAGTCCATACAAACACAAAAAGGGTCAGGGATGCAAGGAAGATAAACTTGGAGCTTATTCTGTCAAACCACAACGGAGACTGTAATACCTGCGTAAGGAGCGGAAACTGTGAGCTGCAGAAACTGGCGAGGGATTTAAATGTCGACGGAATAAGATACGATGGGGAAAACATAGAGTACGATCTTGACCTGGGATCGCCCTCCATTGTCAGGGACGCCAACAGATGCATACTGTGCAGAAGATGTGAAAGCGTATGTGCAGAAGTACAGTCGGTACATGCCATAGGCGCAGCCAACAGGGGTTTTAACACCATGATAAAACCCACCTTTGACAGGAGTATAGGAGAGGTCAACTGCATCAACTGCGGCCAGTGTATAGTTAACTGCCCGGTAGGGGCTATAAGGGAAAAGGATGACACAGAAAAAGTATGGGATGCCCTGTCCGACCCCGACAAATATGTGATACTGCAGACGGCTCCCGCAGTAAGGGTAGCATTGGGAGAGGAATTCGGAATGCCAATGGGCACAAGGGTTACCGGCAAGATGGCGGCGGCAGCCAGGAGGCTTGGGTTTGATAAAATATTCGACACAAACTTTACCGCCGACCTTACCATAATGGAAGAGGGCATGGAGCTTCTGGACAGGATAAAAAACGGAGGGAAGCTGCCGCTTATCACCTCCTGCAGCCCGGGCTGGGTAAAATTCTGTGAGCATAATTTCCCGGAGCTTCTTGACAATGTATCTTCATGTAAATCCCCGCAGCAGATGATGGGAACGGTAATCAAAACCTATTTTGCAGAAAAGAACCACATCGACCCGAAAAATATCTATGTTGTATCGGTTATGCCCTGTACCGCCAAGAAATTTGAAGCCCAAAGGCCTGAGTTTATGAAGGACGGATGTCCCGACGTGGACGTAGTACTTACCACAAGGGAGTTTGCCGGCATGGTAAAACAGGCGAATATTGACTTTGTTAAACTGGGGGACCGGGACTTTGATAACCCCCTTGGAGCATCCTCTGGGGCCGGAGTAATATTCGGAGCCACAGGAGGGGTTATGGAGGCTGCCCTAAGGACGGTATACGAGGTGGTTACCGGCAAAGCCCTTGACAGAATCGATTTTGAAGGAGTAAGGGGCATTGAGGGAGTAAAGGAAGCGTCGGTAATGGTGGGGGATTTGGAAGTCAAGGTAGCGGTAGCCCACGGTACCGGCAACGCAAGGAGGCTTATGGATAAAGTAGTGTCGGGGGAAAAGGAATACCACTTCATAGAAGTGATGGCCTGTCCGGGAGGATGCCTAAACGGCGGCGGTCAGCCCATAGTGGATGCAAAGACCAAGATGGAAATCGACCCAAGGGTGGAGAGGGCAAAAGCCATATATGAAGAGGATAAGGATAAGCAAATCAGGAAGTCCCATGAGAACCCGATGATCAAGAAGATATACGAAGAATACTTCAAAGAACCAAACAGCCACAAGGCCCATAAGCTGCTCCATACCCATTATACAAAGAGGGAGAAAATTGTATAAATAACTAATAAGAACAGATATACAGAATAAATAAATATAAGGCGGATCAAAATGGCCTGATAAATGGTTCAGATAGTTTGAGATGTTTTCTCGGGCTGTCTGTTCATCAAAAACTTACCTATACCTGACGGGAAGGATATGTCCAACCCGAAAGGGAATTGGGATAATCTTATGAAATCCTAACTTCCGTTTCGGCGGAAGTTTTTTTATAAAACAAAAAAGGGGAAGGAGGAGGCCATGAAAAGACGCATTGCGGTTATAAGTGCCATACTGGAGGACCCGGGGGAAGTGCAGGGTAAATTCAACAGTATCGTATCCGGGTACAAAAAAATAATAAAGGGACGTATGGGGATACCCTTTGAGGAAGAGGGCGTATCGGTTATTGCCATTACGGTTTTGGCAACCCTAGACCAAATAAACAGTTTAACCGGAAAACTCGGGAATCTATCAAATGTAAGCATTAAAACATCCATTTCAAAGAGAGAGCTTTAATTATGGAAAAGGGAGGTAATTAACATATGAACAATATTAAGTTTTTGACCAGAACGGCGCTGCTGCTTGCAGTAACAGTGGTGTGCCAGATGATCAGGCCGCTTATTACCCTTCCGGGACTGGGTTCAACGTTGGTTATAGGAAGCCTTGTCAATGCATCCCTTGCCGTTTCCTCGGTGGTTGTCGGACTGTGGGGTGGGATAATAATAAGTATTACTGCTCCGATAATAGCCTTTATGCAGCAGCACATAGCCTTTGTGTGGATGGTACCCATAGTTGCAGCCGGCAACCTGGTGCTGGTGGTTCTGTATGGCAGGTTTTATCAAAAGAACAAATGGATGGCTATAGGGCTGTCGTCCTTTGTAAAAGCGGTGGCGCTTTACCTGTTGGTAAAAGCCGCAATAAGTATAGTGATGATACCCGAACCGGCCGCAAAGATGATGAGCCTTATGTTCAGTTGGCCACAGTTTCTAACGGCTGCAGCAGGAGGACTTATAGCTTCATTTATATTGAAAATTTTAGCGGATATGAATAAGTATTAATACTCATACAGGTTGATATCCACCCAGGGCTTTTATGGTATCGGTGGTTACAGTTCATTTTTTACTATTGAGAATTTAGAGCAAAAAAACACGCTTGGCGTGTTTTTTTGCTCTGGAACAGAAAATTAGTATCAATTAAGAATAACAACTTGTACAAATATATTATGTAAAGATAATATTGATACACAAATAACAACCTCTGGTTTCCGTCAATTGATTGGCATGCATAATAATAAGAATCTATATTGATATATGCAAAACAGGCACGATTATTGTTTAAGTATTTATAAACATACCATTCAGACAGTTGAATCCCGGATAATCAGCATATCCCTTTATATAACAATCATGTAAAGCCCCCGTTTTTAGTAAACTTATATAGTATTTACAAAAAAAACAGAAATTATACTCAATATTTTTGAATATCTCTATTTTTTTTAAAATTTTTATGTTAAAATGGAAATAGGAATTGATAGATAAATAACAAACATAGTCATTGGGAGCATCTTCCTTAACAGATGACTCCATATATTAGAGGGAGGGAATTAAATGGCAGTAAAAGAGATTCTTGACCCGGTGGAAATGCCGGAAAATTTCGACAAACTGCAGCAAGTAATTGATGAGTATAAGGACAAACCGGGTTCCCTTATACCCATAATGCAAAAGGCACAGGACATTTTCGGATACCTGCCCCTGGAAGTTCAGCAGTATATTGCCGACGGGCTCAACGTACCGCTGCAGAATATCTATGGTATCTCTACGTTCTATGGACAGTTTACCCTTGAACCGCTGGGAGAGCATTCAATCGGATTGTGCATGGGTACGGCGTGTTATGTAAGAGGTGCGCAGCTGGTACTGGACAAAATACAGGAACAACTGGGGATAAACATGGGTGAAACCACAAAGGACAGGAAGTTTACCCTGGTGGCTACCAGATGCCTGGGATGCTGCGGCCTGGCCCCTGTCATGATGATTGACGAAGATGTATACGGCAGGCTCACGCCGGACAGGATTCCCGAGATATTGAAGAAGTATCAATAGAAGATAAAAATTTATATCAAAGTATAATGGAGGTGTTATCAAGTGAAGACCATTCAGGAACTTGAACAAATTAGGAAAAAAACCCTTGAGAGGATAAACATCCGTAAGGAGAGGGAAGGTACAAGGGTGGTCGTGGGTATGGCCACATGCGGTATATCAGCCGGCGCAAGGCCCGTATTGAAAGCCATGGTTGAGGAAGTAAACAGGAGGAGTCTTCAGGATGTTATAGTGTCGCAAACAGGGTGCATCGGGATATGCGAGTATGAGCCCATTGTTGAAGTGTACAGACCGGATGAAGAGAAGGTAACCTATGTAAAGATGACTCCTGACAAGGTTGCCAGAATTGTAGCAGAACACATTGTTAACGGTAATGTGGTTACCGAATACGCCATAGGCAACAGAGATAAATAGGTTTGGACAGAAAGATAAAGTATTCGGATAGGTCAAGGGGGAGGTAAAATAATGGACATATTTCGTTCACACGTGCTGGTCTGCGGAGGTACCGGATGTACTTCTTCAGGCTCTCAAAAAGTTATAAATGCTTTTGAAAAACATCTTAAGGATAAAGGGATAGAAAAAGAGATAAAAGTTGTACAGACAGGATGCCACGGTCTGTGTGAGCTGGGTCCCGTTGTTATCGTTTATCCCGAAGGTGTTTTTTACAGCAAAGTACAGGAGGAAGATGTTAAAGAGATCGTAAGTGAGCACCTGCTCAAAGGAAGAATTGTTAAAAGGCTGGTATACGACGAGTCTATTGATAGGGATGTTATAAAATCCCTTGATAATGTTAACTTTTATAGAAAGCAGTTCAGGATAGCGCTTAAAAACTGTGGAGTTATTGACCCTGAAAATATAGACGAATATATTGCGATGGATGGATATAAGGCCATTGCAAAGGTTCTGACCGAAATGACTCCGCAGCAGGTTATTGATGAGATTAAAAACTCCGGGTTAAGGGGTAGAGGTGGAGCAGGTTTCCCCACCGGAGTCAAATGGTCCTTTGCGGCGCCTAATAAATCGGATAAAAAGTATGTTGTATGTAATGCCGACGAAGGTGACCCCGGTGCCTTTATGGATAGAAGCGTTCTGGAGGGAGACCCGCATTCGGTGTTGGAGGCAATGACTATTGCCGGTTATGCCATCGGGTCGGACCAGGGCTATATTTACGTAAGGGCAGAATATCCCATTGCCATAAAGAGACTTGAAATAGCCATAAGGCAGGCAAGGGAATACGGACTTTTGGGCGATGATATACTGGGCACGGGGTTCTCATTTGATGTAGACCTCAAGATGGGTGCCGGTGCTTTCGTATGCGGAGAGGAAATGGCGCTTCTTAACTCTATTGAGGGTAAGAGGGGAGAGCCCACTCCCAAGCCGCCGTTCCCGGCCAACGAAGGGCTATGGGGCAAGCCCACGATAATAAACAATGTGGAAACCCTTGCAAACATTTGTCCGATAATAAGGAACGGTGCGGAATGGTTCGCAAGCATAGGCACCGAAAGAAGCAAAGGGACCAAGGTGTTTGCCCTTGGCGGCAAGATAAACAATACAGGTCTGGTGGAAATACCCATGGGTACCCCCTTAAGGGATGTAATATACGAAATAGGCGGAGGATGTCCAAACGGCAAGGCATTTAAGGCGGTACAGACAGGCGGACCTTCCGGCGGCTGCATACCCGCCGAGCATATAGACGTACCGATAGAATATGACACACTTGTGCAAATAGGCTCAATGATGGGTTCCGGCGGAATGATAGTACTGGATGAAGATAACTGTATGGTGGATATAGCAAAATTCTTCCTCCAGTTTACATGCGACGAATCCTGTGGGAAATGCACACCCTGCCGAGAGGGTACAAAGCGTATGCTTGAAATGCTTGAAAAGATAACACAGGGTAAGGGGGAAGAAGGAGATATAGAAAGATTGGAAAAGTTGGCCAAAAATATTAAGGATTCCGCCCTTTGCGGCCTGGGCCAGACGGCTCCTAACCCCGTACTGTCCACAATAAGGTACTTCAGAGACGAGTATGAGGCCCACATCAGGGACAGGAAGTGCCCTGCGGGCGTGTGCACCGCCCTGCTGGAATACGTAATAGATGCAGATAAATGTAAAGGCTGCGGTATCTGTGCCAGGAATTGTCCTACCAATTGTATCTCAGGCAAGGCAAAGACGCCCTATGTAATTGATCAGGACAAGTGTATAAAATGCGGTACCTGTCAGGAAAAATGTCCCTTTGATGCTATCAGCAGGAGATAGTGCGGTGCGGCATTAGAAACTGATTATTTTGAATAATGTGCGGCTGCCCAAAGGCACAGACAGGAATTCTGCCTGGGCACAGGCATATGGACCATATTGAGTATCAATTTTGTCAAAGAAAGGAGTAAACGGTATGAAGATGATAAATCTCACTATTGACGGCATCCAGGTTCAGGTACCTCAGGGACAGACAATACTTCAGGCCGCTCAAAGTATCGGGATAGATATACCTACACTCTGCTACGACCCGCGTTTGAGACCCGATGGAGCATGCAGAATGTGTGTTGTTGAGGTTGAGAAAGCAAGGACCCTGGTGTGCTCATGCTCAACACCCGCTGGTGAGGGTATGGTGGTATATACCGAAAGCCCCAGGGTGGTGGAGGCAAGGAAGGAAATATTAAGGCTTATGTGGGCTAACCACCCGTACAACTGCCTTACCTGTGAAAAGGCGGGCAGCTGCAAGCTGCAGGATTACAGCTACAGGTATGACATTTTGGACGAAGACATACACGCCTTTGAGGGTGCAAGAAGAGAAATCTCGGTGGATGATACAAATGAATTCTATACCTACGACCCAAGCAAATGTATCCTTTGCGGCAAGTGCGTAAGGGTGTGCAGTCAGCTTTCGGTTGTCGATGCAATAGGAAAATCGGGCAGGGGATTTGCTACGCACATCACACCACCCTTTGAACAGGTTCTGGACAAATCGCTGTGCGTATCGTGCGGTAACTGTGTTTCAAATTGTCCTACAGGCGCGCTGTCAGCCAAAAAGGATGTCAAGTATAGGGAGTGGGAAGTGGAAAAGGTTGCCACCACCTGTATGTACTGCGGTGTAGGGTGTCAACTAGACCTTGTAGTTAAAGGCGACAAGGTGGTAGGAGTTGAACCGGTGGACGGGCCTGCTAACGAAGGTCTTCTTTGTGTGAAGGGCAAGTTCGGATACAAATTCATAAACCATCCTGACAGACTGCAAAAGCCTCTTATTAAAAAGGACGGACAGTTCGAAGAGGTGACGTGGGATGAGGCACTGTCCCATGTAGTAAGCAAAATAAAGGAAAGCAAGGAGAAATACGGTGCCGATGCAGTTGCCGGTCTTTCTTCGGCTAGGTGTACCAACGAAGAGAACTATCTGTTCCAGAAACTGATGAGGGCAGTGGTGGGAACCAACAACGTTGACCACTGCGCCCGTCTCTGACACTCTTCCACAGTTGCCGGTCTGGCAGCAGCATTTGGAAGCGGTGCAATGAC
>CAZGUG010000062.1:1209-10576 GCA_964529035.1 uncultured Clostridium sp. | reverse complement strand
ATGACTTTAGTCATGTACAAAAATAAGAAAACATTACCTTTAATACATACTGTCCTTCTTCAAAATGTCTACAATATAGATAGACACACGAAGGAGGTTTTGTTTTATGAAGAAAAGAAAAGCTGTACTGATAATAATTACCCTGCTGCTGGTGGCATTGGCATCCGGCTGCAATACCAAGAGCGATTACGAGGTCTACATGGAAGCAGCCGAGCGGACCGAAAATGTGGCAAGGGGTAAGTCGGAGATGGCCATGAACATGAAGCTTAAGTTCAACGAGGAAGGACTGCCCCGGGAGGTATCCGAAGGCCTTGAGATGTTCGGGGACATGACCTTTGAGATAAGAAACGAGTACGATAAAGAAAAGGAGGAGAGCCTTAACAAGATATTCATAAAGGCAAAGGATACCGGATTTGACGCCAAGGTATACACCAAGGGCGATGTTGGCTATGTAATAACGCCCCTTATACCCAAGATTGTGGTGATAAAGGGCGGGGAGTTTGTCCACCCGGACCTGGCGCCGGGAGACGCAGAAGAGATGCCTAATCTGTCGGAGGAAAGCCTTGAGGCGATAGAAAAGGTGTGGAAGTCCCTCTACAGCAACGACAACGTCTCCGCCCTGGAGAGGATAGTAATGGATACCCCCGGGGGCAGCGTCAAGGCCACAAGGTATGAGGTGAACATTACCGACGAACAGCTTAAGCCGGCCATAAGAAAGACCATGGAGATAGCCTTAGGCGACAGTGCCTTTATGGAGGGCGTGGATGATATGATGCGCTCCGCAATGGAAGAGTATGCAAAGGACCGTGCCGGTATGGAGGAACTCCCGGCGGAGGAATTCTCCTTTGAAGAGGCCTTCCGTGCCAACATGGATGCGGTGGAAAGCTCCACAGTAAAGACCTTCAGCCAGACCGCATTTATAGACCGGGATAATTATATAATAGAAGAAAGGCTTGCCATCGACATACTGTACCATTTCACCGAAGGAGGGACGCCCCAATCCTTCAGCATGGAAATGACCATAAAAAACTGGGGCCTTAACAGGCAGCAGGAGATTTATTTCCCGGAGGTCACTGCCGAAAACAGCATAACGCTGGAGGAGCTGGAGGACGAATACAAAGACGGGCTGAATTTGTTTAAGGGGGAAACCGACTAATGCTAATCAAGGCAGAAGGGATAAAAAAGTACTATAAAAAGGTCAGGGCGGTGGACGGCATGGACCTGGAGGTAAGAGACGGCGAAATATTAGGGATACTCGGCCCAAACGGAGCCGGTAAATCCACCGCCATATCGGTTATTTCCTCCCTTATAAAGCCGGACGGGGGGGACGTTTTATTCAAGGGCCAAAGCATACTGAAAAACCCCGGAGGCTTAAGAAGGGTAATGGGTATAGTGCCCCAGGATGTGGCCCTTTACCCGGACCTTTCGGCGGCGGAAAACCTGAAATTCTTCGGCAAGCTATACGGCCTTAGGGGAGACGCTCTGCAGGAAAGGACCCGTGGGGTGCTGGACCTCCTTGGACTAAACGGCAGGGCAAAGGATGCCGTGAAGAACTACTCCGGCGGCATGAAACGGAGGGTCAACATAGGTGCAGCCCTTTTGCACCACCCGGAAGTGCTGATAATGGATGAGCCCACGGTGGGTATAGACCCGCAGTCCCGCAGCCACATACTGGACACGGTAAAGGCTCTTAACAAAAAGGGCATGACCATCATATACACCAGCCACTACATGGAAGAGGTTGAGCACCTCTGTGACAGGATATACGTAATGGACAACGGCAAGGTAATAGCCTACGGCACCAAGGATGACCTTAAAAACCTTATGGGCGGTGACGATATTGTGTCGCTGCAGACCGACAGGGCCTCCGAGGGTTTCCTGAAGGACCTAAGGGGCAACCTGAAGGTAAGAAACGCCGACCAAAAGGACGGAAGCATTACCCTTATGGTGCAAAAGGACTGCGACATACTGTCCGACATATTCGAGGCGGCCACCAGAAACGGTATTATGCTTAAGTCGCTGGATGTTAAGACCCCTACGCTGGAGGACGTGTTCCTGTATCTTACCGGCCGCGGGCTGAGGGATTAGGGGGGAAGAGGTATGCTTCTTACAATGATATGGAAAGACCTGCTGGTGGCGCTTAAGGACAGGAAATCGCTTATCATAACGCTGTGCATGCCGGCCATACTTACCACCATACTGGGTTTTGCTTTCCAGAGCATGATGAGCGGCGGTTTTTCGATGGACCGGGCAAACATTGCGGTGGTAAGCCTTGGCAGCCGGGAGCAGGATATTGAAAGGATAAAGGAATTCCTGGAGGGCCCCGGCATGGAGGGCAGGCTGTCCGGGGAGCAGAGGGAGGACCTGCTAAAGCTTCTGAACGATATGGACTTTGAGAATATCCTCTATGAGGATGTGCTGGGAAACCCCGAGGTGGGAGAGTTCATAAAGTACGAAAGGATGGGGCTTGACAGGGCTAATGGTATGCTTGAAAAGGGCGAGCTGGCGGCGGCGGTGGTGCTGCCGGAGGGGTTTACCTACAACACCCTCATGAACCTTGCCATGCCCTTTCGAAACCCCATAACCATTGAGGTAATAAAGCACCCCGACCACAGCATAAAGGGCGAGATGGTGTCGGGGATAGTTAAGGGTTTTGCCGATGCGCTGTCGGCGGGCATCATCGCAAAGAACGTCCTGCTTGAGGCCTCCATAGAGAACAACGTGGGGGACAAGGCCATGGAGGATATAGAAGGCCTCATAAGCGGCATGTACGATGTGGGAGTTAAGGATATCCGGATTGACAAGGTCACCGCGGAGGGCAAACGGGCGGTATCCTCCTTCCAGTACTATGCGGTGGGCATGGCGGTTATGTTTATACTGTACGTGGCCGCCGACGGTGCCCAGTATTCGATAGACGAGGTTAACAACGGCACTTACCGCCGGCTTGTTATGGCGGGCACAGGGAGGCTGCGTTTCTTTGCGGCAAGGTTTGCAGCCACCACCCTTTTTGCGCTGATGCAGCTTGCAGTGCTTGTGTCCTACAGCAGGCTTGTCTTTAAGACCGATTGGGGGAGCCCTTTGGGTGTGGCGATGATTTCGGTATTCCTCGCCGTGGCGGTGGGCGGTTTGTCGGTGCTTTTATCGGCCGTAAACTTAAGGCTGAAAAACGGCAAGGCTTCAACGGTGTTCCAGGCGGTCGTTATACAGGCCTTTGCCCTTCTGGGGGGAAGCTTCTTCCCGGTCTCCGGTGTGCCGGCCATGCAAAGGCTGGGGGGCTTTACGATAAACGGCGCGGCGATGCAGGGGTTCCTTAAGCTTATGATGGGGTACTCCCTGGGTGAAGTGGCCGGCACCATTATAACCCTTACGGGAATTGCGTTTGTCTTATTTGCGGCGGGTGCGGTCTTTGCATTTGCGGCAGGGGAGGTATAAGCATGATAACTATAATCTATGGAAGGCTTTTAAATCTCAAACGGAACTGGCTGCCCTATGCCTTTATGGTAGTGCTGCCGCTTATGCTGACCTTCGTGATGGGGGCGGTAATGGGCGATGCTGAATCGGGGATTGCCCTGCCGATATCCGACCTGGACGGGTCGGTGCATTCTGCGGCGCTGGTGGAAGAGCTGAAAAGCCTTGGCACCTATAACATAAAGCTTACCGACGAAACGGGTTTAAGGCAAACGGTGATGGAAAACGGGGCCGATGCCGGGCTGATAATTCCCCGGGGCTTCGGTAAGGGCATCATGCAGGGGGAAACCCCGCAGTTTAGCCTTTTTATAACCCGGGAAACCCAGGTAGGCTATTCGCTGCACGGGGTCCTTACCGCAGCGGTGCAAAGACTTGCCTACAGCGCCGCCATTGCGGACGGGACGGTGGAGGCGCTGGAGAGGCTTGCAAACCCCGGCAGCGGGGAAAACGCAAGGCTTAGGGAGAGGGTTCACAGCCTGGTGGCGGAAGAATGGCGGGAAAGACTGCCCGTAAGGGTGGCGGGCAGTACCATAAAAAGCGGCGGCGGGGGTTTTTCCTTTGATATGTACACCCAGACCTCCATCGGTTTTACCATAGCCTTTTCAATGTTCACCATAATTTTCGCAGTGGGCGAGATACTGGAAGAAAAACGCACCGGCGTATGGGGAAGGATTAACATTTCCCCGGTATCAAGATTTAGGGTACTCACCGGCGGCTTGGTTTGCGCCTTTGCTATGGGTATGGTCAGCATGTTGATTATGGTATTCGTCGGTGACCTGGTGCTGGGGGTGAACTGGCTGGGGCATATCGGCGGCGCGCTTGTAATACTTTCGGCCTTTTGCTTTTGCATGACTTCCTTCGGGCTGCTTTTGTCCTTCGGCATAAAAACAAGCCAGCAGCTGCAGGTGACAGCCCCGGTGGTGCTGGTCAGCTCCGCAATGCTGGGCGGGTGCTACTGGCCCCTTGAGATTGTAAGTTCAAAGGCAATGCTCATTGCTTCCAAGGTGGTGCCCGCCGGCTGGGCAATGGACGCCCTGAAAGGCATGATAGTCTACAACCGGGGCTTGGAAGCGGTTTACCTCCCGGCAGCGGTGCTGCTGCTTATGGGGATTGTATTCCTTGGCACGGCGGTACAGCTTGGCGAGAGAGCGTAACAAAAATGTAACAATAAGGAAAACACCGGCGGCAAATTTTATGATATTATTTAAGTAACAGCAAATATTATGTAGTCTGGTGAATCATTTTGATGTGCCGACTTAAACGGAAAGGATAAGATTGCCTATGAGATACAGGCTTGATAGGTTTAGATCGATTTTAATAGCCGTAATTATTGCCGCTGTCATGGTGCCGCATGCCGCGTATGCTTCACCTGATACGGTGCAGGATAATGTGGATATTCCAAGCGATTGGGCCAGTGAGCAAATAGATAAGGCCAGGGAGATAAGTCTTATCCCGAAAAAGATACAGGGGGATTACAAAAGCAGTATAACACGGGAAGATTTCAGCGAGCTTGCCGTGAAACTTTATGAAGCTTTAAGCGGCAAGGAAGGTAGCGTACCGGACAAAAACCCCTTTAACGATACACAAAACTCCAAGGTATTGACTGCATACGGCTTGGGGATAGTACAGGGCAATGGTGAAGGGTTGTTCGAGCCCGGCGGTACGGTAAACCGCGAAGAAATTAGCGTAATGCTGTATCGCACTTTGCAGGCGGCAAAACCGGAATACGACTATCAAGATATAAATGAGTACATGTTTTTGGACCAAAGCGAAATCTCATCATGGGCACAAGAAGCTGTTTGGTATTTATACGGAGTGGAAGTTATAAACGGAGTAGGCGACAACCGGTTCAACCCCGGTGGGGATACTACCAGGGAAGCAGCAGTTGTTCTGGCAGTGAGGATGTATGACAAAGTCATGGAATCCGAAAAGGCCTCACAGAATACATTGACTGTGTCACGGGGCAGTGTAAACAGACAGGAAAACGCTCTGAAACTGAAGCTGCAAAGCCTGATAGAGCAGGAAATGGGTAAACCCTATAAATGGGGCGGCACCGGTCCCGACGGCTATGACTGTTCCGGCCTTGTATATGCACTTTTCGGCAAGCTTGGGATAACACTGCCAAGGTCATCAAGGGGACAGGCAAGCACCGGTACCTATGTGGCAAAGGAAGATTTGGCATACGGAGACATCGTATTGTTTGCAAGAGACGGGAAAAATATAAACCACGCAGGGATATATGTGGGAAACGGTGAGTTTGTACACTCTCCTCAATCGGGGGATGTAGTAAGAATAACAACGCTTATGTCGGGATATTATGCAGACTGCTACTTTACAGCACGAAGGGTACTTCCCTGACACTGCACTATAAAGCGTACTCTCCCGGCGCAGCCTGATTGCGGTGTATCTCCCGCATCAACGCTGCTTCTAACGGGGATGCTATTTTTTTAGCAAATATTGACACAAATCGACTGCAGTTATATAATGGTTAATACACGACCCTGAAAAAGGCAAACTTATCGAGAGGTAGGGACGCAAAGCCACGAGTCAAAGGTGAGAACTGATGATAGTCGGGTTGCCGGGTGATATTTGTGTGTTTCTTCGATTAATATGACCATGGCTGATAAATAGGGCATGGTCTTTTTATTATTATAAAGAACATAAAAAACTATATTTAAATCTAAAGGAAGTGAAAATACCAATGAACGTCGAATACATTAATCCATTTATCCAGGCAAGCAGATCGGTATTGAAAACGACAGTTAATATGGAAATTTCCGTAGGAAAGGTTTACTTAAAGACAACTCCCTACTCCAGTAATTATATAGCGATTATGATCGGGTTAATGGGGAAATTGAAAGGGCAGGTTATTATTAATATGGATAAGCCTATGGCATCAAAGATTGCATCAGGTATGATGATGGGTATGCCGGTGAATAAATTGGATGAAATATCCAAAAGCGCGGTTGCCGAAACTGCTAATATGATACTTGGAAACGCCGCAACTATATTCTATAATCAAGGCATTGAAATCGAGATCACCCCCCCGTCGTTGATCATGGGAGAAAATATGCTGATATCTGCTCCTAAGATGAAAATAATATGTGTACCGTTAATCATTCGCTCGGGTGGAACAATAGAATTGGACATAGTTGCGATATAATAGAAAAAAACACATGGCGAACAAGGGACGGTAAATCTTTGGATGAAAGGGGCAGAGTGCAAACCAGTCTCTGCTCCCGCGGCCCGGAATAGATGGACCGGAAGGTGTTAACTTGACCAGAATACCGGAACGTTTGAAGGAGAAGATTAATACAATACCGGAAAAGCCCGGCGTATATAAAATGAAGGACAAGGGCGGCAATATTATGTACGTGGGCAAAAGCAAGAGTCTCATGTCCAGGGTAAGGTCCTATTTTTACGGCGACCACAAGCAGGAAAAGACAAAGGAAATGGTGTCCCGCATCCGTGACCTCGACATAATCACAACCGACACACACCTTGAGGCGCAGGTCCTGGAATGCGAACTTATAAAAAAACTAAAGCCTCCATACAACCGGCAGTTCAAAAACCACGACAGCTATGTCTACCTGAGAATAGGAGACAACAGCCGGTCAAAGCCCCTGTTGATAGTGGATGATAAAACCGATGAATACTGTATAGGGCCCTACAGGAGCAAAGGCAGGCTTTCCAGGGCGGCGGAAGCACTTGAAAATATATTTCCCATAGTAAAACACGGCAAGGGGTACCGCTTCCAATACAGCGTACTGCCCCGTCCCATGAATTATGAGGACTTTGAAAACAACAGAACTTGTCTTCTGGAGGTGCTCCTTTATAGGGAATATACGGAAGTGTTTTTAACCGAAATAGAAAAAAAGATGGGGGAGACTTCTTTGGAGCTTAAGTACGAACTGGCTTCCAGCTACCGGGATATGATGGGACACGTAAAATATATCAGCAAAGGCCGCTCCGGCGGCAGCGGGTTTGATGGCAGGAAAATCCTGGCGGGGGAGAGAATCGAGGACGGGTATAAGGTATTTTTTATATCGGATAACCAAATCGTTCTGAAGAAGAAATACCGCAGGCTTACACGCAAAGGTATAGAAGCTTTTTTGAATAGGGCACGGAAACTAAAAAGTGCCAAAGAGCGCGATACCGACGAAAAAAGACAGCTCGACTTCAAAAGAATTATTTCCGCCGAGCTTCGGGATACCGGTACTAAGGCAGTAACCTTTGCGGACAGCCAACCGGATATTGACCTTTTTATCAACGACCTGAGGGCTAAAGGAGAAAATGCCTAGACTTCTGCAAAAATACTCTTTAGCGATATATACAGATCCTTGAATGCGGTTGATTTTATTGTGTTTTCTTCCTTAAGGTTTGTTAAGCTTTCAATATCCCTTTTCTTTGAAAAGGAGTACTGAAGGATAGTTTTGTTTTTTATGTCCACAATCCAGTATTCCGAAACGCCGCTTTTCATGTACAGGTTAAGCTTTGCGACCATATCCTTTCCCTTGGTGGAAGGAGAAAGCACTTCCACAACAAGTGTTGGTATACCTTCATACCTGTTGTCCTCATTGACCTTTTCCTGGTCACAAATCACCACTACGTCGGGCTGGACAACGTTTGGGTCTTCCTCGAACTTGGTTGCAAAACCAAACAGCCTTATGTCCAACGGCGCAGTCAATGACCGGCAGGGCCTTCCCCTGAAGTAGTTTCCAAAATGCCACGCAATTTCACTTACCACAACCTGATGCCCAAAGCCCGGTGAAGCCAAAAGGTAAACCGCACCGTCAATAAGTTCATACCTTTGGTCGGAGGAATCAACCAGCTCCATGTATTCTTCATAGCTAATCTTTCTGGTGGATTTGTATTTTAAGGATTCCTCGTGTAAAAGGAAAAAATCAGGTTCATTGTAGCGAGTTAGTTTTGCCACGCTCTTTCCGTTCTTGGTGATAATAATGTCTTCCTTCTCCACCAGTGAAAGATACTTCCCAAAGGCGTTTTGCATATCGGTTGTAGAAACACGCATAATTTTACCAACACCTCTTTTTTAGCTATAATTATAAACGATATTAGCTAATACGTCAACAAAATAATAGCTAATCCAAACACAGGAACAGATACCTTGCTCGGGCCTGTGACAATAACCCTGTCCCGCTGTCAGTTTGGAAGTTGAAAGATGAAATGCACAGGTTGATAATCCGTGGTACAATAGGTCTGAACAATAAATACGAGGGGGATTCAAATTGCAGTCCGACAGGCGTTTGTTCTTAATATTGGTCATAGTATTGATTATTAACATTGTTCTTCTAGGAAAGGTTGCAGATTTAAACAATCAAATCCAAAGCTTAAGGCACAACTATAATAATCTTCAATCGGATATCAGTTCGATATCAGGTAATGTGAACAGTACACTGGACCGGTTTACCAGGGAGCAAAGCTGGATTACACCTGTACAGGTGGATGACGGGAAAACCCGGGTTGACGGTGAGCAGGGGCTGGCGGTACTACACTGGCAGATCAAGGATTTTCCCGAAGGTGCCGGGGTGATTTTCCATTACAGTCAGGAAAAATCCGGAGAATTCACAGCTGTTCCGGCCAAAAATATAGGAGCCGGTCTCTTTGAAGTAGAAATTCCCTTTGAGATAACGGTGGAGCCCTTCTGGGAAATTGATGTGAGTAAAAGGACTATGGGTGGTACAGCGACTTCCGAACATGTAGTTGAACGGCCGAGGCCGGATTATCAATCAGTTGGCTATTATGTAAGCATGAAAACCAGTGATGTTACAAGGAGCAGTGAAATTGCATACATTGATGTGGCATATTTAGCTAAGGAAAAGTATGAACCAATTGTGGGACATGTCGACATAAACAATAATAAGTACCATATATCATT
>CAZGUG010000062.1:0-1109 GCA_964529035.1 uncultured Clostridium sp. | reverse complement strand
CCGGCGGTGGTTTTTTTTGCTAAGGGCAGGGCGCATTTTGTCACCAGATAGTAGCGCTGCTCGTCGTCTGCAATCCTTATAAATCGTTTGTGCACCTTAAGCGCTATACGGGCGTTGAAGCGTATGTATTCCTCGATGGTGTCCAAAAGGTAAGCGCCCCTTTCCACCTGGAAATCCGCTACATTCTGGTAGGTGCGCTTGACAAAGGTCTCGTACTGGCGGTGACTGTCCAAAAGGCGTATATTGGCATGCTGCGGAATTGTCATATCCTGGACGATGTGAAGCGCCGCACCCAGGTAAAACAGTGCCTGGTTAAATTTGCCCTCATTCCACAGCTTAATGGCCCTATGGTAATAGTCCACCCCTAGGTCCATGGCGTTTTTCCTGCCGTAGAGTCCCTTTTTTCTATAGGGATTGTAAAAATGGTTTGAGCTTTTAAAGTCCTGGTCCGCCCACACCGTTCCCTTACCAATATCTGAAATATAGCTGCTGAAGAATATGTGCTGTTCTGCATGACCGTCATTTTTGAGTATCCTTAATGCCTGGATATTGATTATCCTGTGAACCTCGCATTCGGTCCTGATGATTCTTTTCTTTACGGGATTGGCAATGCCAAGGGCAGTATTCAGTATATGACGGTAGGTTGTTTCGAAAAATTCCATAAAAACCACCCTTACGCTGCTGCAGTGGGAATGAAAAATCCTGATTTAGTATTTGTGATTTTACGGATAATAAACGCAGCAGTATTTATTGACCATCCGGGCAGCTTTTAGTATAATTATATTGACCGCATGGTTAGTATAATGAAGGGTGGTATTAATATTGCCTTTACAGCTCTATGATAAAGAAATAATACTGGATGCCTGTCTGGCGGTGTTTGCCCGGCATGGATATGAAAACACTTCGACTTCAATGCTGGCAGAGGCGGCCGGTATATCCAAGGCGCTTATATTTCATCACTTTGGCAGCAAAAAAGAACTGTACCTGAGTGTGCTGGACAGATGCTTCGCAAAGGGAAGGGTCGAGATGGAATTTGATGCCCTGCTGGAACACCGGGACTTTTTTGAGGCCAAGGAAAGATTCAGCCTGACAAAGTTTGACTATTACAA
>CAZGUG010000061.1:0-10735 GCA_964529035.1 uncultured Clostridium sp. | reverse complement strand
AGAAAATTCTTAATTTTATTATAATCAGTATTATATTTTTTAACCCTGTTTTCCTGCATCATTGTAAATACTGCCTTGTTAAAGCTGCCTTCCGGGGCTATACTAATAAGGGAACGGTAATAAAGCATTTAACGAAGGGAAGCATTTCAGATGGAAATTCGCCCGGTAAAAGCCGACAACAAAAAATTTCTGGCACCGGTTAAAAAAGCAATGAAAAAATACCACATGCTTGAACCGGGAGACCGTATTGCCGTAGGGCTTTCCGGAGGGAAGGACAGTTCAGCCCTTTTCTATATACTTACGCTTTTACAAAAACAGCTGCCCCTTGAATTCGAGTTGGTTCCGATAACCCTGACCCTGGGCTTTGACGATATGGACATCTCTCCCCTGGAAAAATATATTGAAGACCTGGGCAGCCGGCTTCACATAAAGCCCACCAAAATAGGAAGAATCGTATTTGATGTAAGGAATGAGAAAAATCCCTGTTCGCTGTGCGCCAACCTTAGAAGGGGTGCTCTTTACAACACCGCCAAGTCGCTTGGATGCAACAAAGCAGCGCTGGGACACCACCTGGACGATGCCATAGAAACGCTGCTTATGAACCTTGTGTTCAGCGGCAGGCTGGGAGTATTCCACCCGAAGAGCTACCTGGACAGAAGGGATATTACCGTAATCCGGCCGATGATATTCCTTGAGGAAAAAACCATAGAGAAAATTGTAAAATCAAGAAATATCCCGGTCATAGAAAACACCTGCCCCGCCAACAAAAATACAAAACGTGAAGAGATGAAAATGTTGGTGGATAAGCTTAGCCGTCAGTATCCGGATATTAGGCATAAATTCCTGCATGCCATACAAAGCGTGAACCCGGATGATTTCTGGAACAGAAGGTGTTTTTAGCCGGTATGCGCCGGGTTAAACCTTCTGGTATTCCCTTTTCTTTTTGTTATACTGCTTCTCGCTTTTATAGTTATACTTGTTATGCTTTCCGGATGTTTTATTCCGTTTGCTTCTGCCCTTATTCTTAGGGCGCTGGTTCTTCTCTTCGGTCAGGATAACCGTGGTGGTATCCGTCTCCTTTGTGAGCAGCTTTAAGGCTGCCGACAGCAGGGTAACGGAATCTGCCGTATCCAAAAGCTCCTCCGCCTGTTCCCGGAATTTCCCGATATCCTGTTCCCCGGCCGTCTTCATAAGCCTGTCAACCGCCAGCTGCTGCTGGCCCTGCAAAGCTTCGTTAACGGTGGGTATGGGTTTTCTGGCTATTTTCCTTTTTATAATCCTTTCAATCTGCTTTAACTGCCCCATCTCCCGGGACGTTACAAAGGTCACCGCTGTTCCGGTTTCCCCGGCCCTTCCGGTACGGCCTATCCTGTGAACATAACCCTCGGGGTCCTGTGGAATATCGAAATTGTATACGTGTGTGACACCGCTTATATCAAGCCCTCTGGCAGCCACATCGGTGGCCGTCAGAATATCGACGGTACCTTCCCTGAA
Source organism: uncultured Clostridium sp. (assembly GCA_964529035.1). GTDB lineage: Bacteria > Bacillota > Clostridia > Ch29 > Ch29 > CAZGUG01. The sequence continues at coordinate 9,241 of CAZGUG010000061.1, read as the reverse complement.
ACGGCCCATTACCGCATCTCGTTTTGCCTGCGCCAGATCGCTGTGGATACCCTCCGCCAGGTAGCCCCTTTTTGTCAGGGCTTCAAAAATCTCATCCACCCGCCTCTTAGTTCTGGCAAATACTATACAGCGTTCAGGCGATTGAATGTCCAGAAGCCTGCACAATACATCAAACTTCTGCCTGTCCTGGACTTCTATATAATACTGCTCGGTACTTGGAAGGGTTGCTTCCTTTGTTTTGGTCCTTATCATCTCAGGCCTATTCATAAACCGTTCGGCCAGCCGCTGTATCGGTATCGGCATGGTAGCTGAAAAGAGCATTGTCTGGCTACCGTTGGGTACCTGCTCCATTATGGTCTCAATATCTTCAATAAAACCCATGTTCAGCATCTCATCGGCTTCATCCAGTACCACCATCCTTACCTGCTGCAGCCTGACTGTTTTTCTTCTCATATGGTCCATAAGTCTCCCGGGGGTTCCGACTATTATCTGGGGCCTGCTGCCCAGGGCTTTTATTTGGCGTTTAATATCCTGGCCTCCATATATAGGAAGGGCACGTATTCCCTTAAACTGACCAATCCTATTTATTTCTTCCGCCACCTGAATCGCCAGTTCCCTTGTCGGAGTGACCACCAGACCCTCTATTTTTCTTGAACCCTTATCTATTCTTTCAATTAACGGAATACCAAAGGCAGCGGTTTTGCCGGTGCCCGTCTGGGCCTGGCCTATAACATCCCTGCCGTCCAAAAGCAGTGGAATTGTCTTCTGCTGAATTGGTGTCGCTTCTTCAAATCCCATGTTGTCGGTCGCCTTGATTATGGAATCGCTTAATCCCATATCGTAAAAAGTTGTCATTATAAATACTTCTCCTTTTTCTCTCTTAATTTTAGTTTATTTTTTCCTTTGCTTCTATATTGAACATGGGCATCTCCGGTATCACGGAAATGCCCATTCCTCAATACTTTTATGGTTCCTTACAGGAGCACTACGTTTGCCGCCTGGGGACCACGGTTGCCTTCAACTACATCAAACTCAACGCTCTGGCCTTCCTCGAGGGTCTTGAAACCTTCGCCCTGAATAGCGGAAAAGTGAACAAAGACATCCCCGCCATCGGTGGCTTCGATAAAGCCATAGCCTTTTTCGGCATTGAACCATTTTACTGTACCCTGCATTTATGGGCCTCCTTTTCATTTATTACATCAAAAAGCGGAATAATTCTAATCACCTTTTCGTCCTTACTGTATCCAGAGGCCTAAAGATAATTCCATTTGTTCGCAACTTTTTAACACCGGTTGTAATACTATCATACATATTCAGTATCTGCAAGCATTTTTTGTTATATATCTTTTATTGTTCTCTTTTCAGTATATTTTCTCCGCAAATACCCGGCTTTATCCTTATGAAAGTTTTTACAAATCCAGTTTGGACAGTGCATCCGCAAGGGCCGAATTTATCGGCTTTTCCTTTTTCTTTTTTTGCCCCTTCATAAACCTTTGAACCTCTTTCTTGGAAACCTTATCGCTTTCGTTACTCCTTCTCTGTTCAAAGGCCGACAGCTTCTCCCTGTAGCCGCAGCTGCAAGTAAATATCTGCCCTTCCCCCTCACCGCGCAGCTCCATCCTTTTATGGCATTTGGGACATCTGGCGTTGCTGGCCCTTGCGATGCCTATCCTGTGCCCGCACTCCCTGTCCTGGCACACCAGCATCCTGCCCTTCTTGCCGTTTATCTCCAGCATATACTTGCCGCACTCAGGGCATTTGGTACGTGTTATATTGTCATGCCGAAACTCTGCATCGCTGTTTTTTATCTCCCGAACTACCGTTTTGGTGTAGCTTTTCATTTCGTTAACAAAGTCTTCCTTTTTGACCAAGCCCCTGGAAATGGCACCCAGCCTTTGCTCCCATTCGGCGGTCAGGGCGGGGGTTTTAAGTTCCTCCGGGACCAACTCCAAAAGCTGTCTCCCCTTGGAGGTTATGTGGATATATTTTCCCTTCTTTTCGATAAGAAAACTGCTGTGCAGCTTTTCTATAATATCTGCCCGGGTGGCTACCGTTCCCAGGCCCCCGGTCTCGCCTATGGTCTTTATAAGGTCTTTGCTTTCGCCGGCCATGTATTTGGCCGGGTTCTCCATGGCCGAAAGCAGCGTCCCTTCTGTGAACGGAGCCGGCGGTTTAGTTTTGCCTTCGGTCTTTTCCAGCCTGAGTATTTTTATTGTATCGCCCTTTTGAATGTCCGGCAGCACCTGTTCGGCTATTTCCTCCTCGCTTTCATCTTCTTCAAAATGGTCCCGGTATACCTCTTTCCAGCCCTGATTTACAATAACCTTGCCCCGGGCGGCCAGATGCTGGTCCCCGACCCCGGCCGTTATGGTTATCTGCTTATATTCAAAGGGTGGATAAAAGACCGCCAGAAACCGTTTAATTACCAGGTCGTATATCTTCCTTTCCGGGTCACTAAGGTCCTCCAGGTACACCGACTGCTCGGTGGGAATAATGGCGTGGTGGTCGGATACTTTGGCGTTGTTGACAAAATGCATTTTATCTGTAATCGGACCCTTTTGCGCCTTTACCGCCGCCTTTGAGTAGGGGCCCACCCCACAGGACCTTATCCTGTCCCTTAGAGTACCCACAATGTCGGCGGAAATATACCTGGAATCTGTCCTCGGATAGGTGAGCAGTTTGTGCCGCTCATACAGCCCCTGCATAATGGAAAGGGTTTCCTTTGCCGAATAACCGAAAACCCGGTTGGCGTCCCGCTGTAGCTCGGTCAGGTCGTAGGGCAGCGGGGCAAAGGTTTTTTTGTTCTTCCTGTCCGCCTGCACCACCCCGGCGTCCTTGCCCCTCATCTTTTCAAAGACCAAATCCCTTGCTTTTATGTCAAAGGTTCTGTAACTACCCGACTTTTCGTCCTGCCAGGTAAGCTTGAATTTATCGGTCGCGGCGGTTATACCGTAAAAAGGTCTTGGTACAAAGTTCTGAATCTCCTGCTCCCGCTTGGCGATTATGGCCAGGGTGGGGGTCTGCACCCTCCCACAGGAGAGCTGAGCGTTGTATTTACAGGTCAGGGCCCGGGTGGCGTTTAAGCCCACAAGCCAGTCGGCTTCCGCCCGGGCAACAGCGGAGGCGTACAGGTTTTCATAGTCCCTGCCGTCCCTTAGGGCTTTGAACCCCTCGTTGATGGCCCTGTCGGTCACCGAGGAAATCCACAGGCGCTTAATGGGCTTTCGTACGCCCGCCTTTTCAATAATCCACCGGGCCACAAGCTCCCCTTCCCGGCCGGCGTCGGTGGCAATTACTATACGCCCCACGTCTTTCCTCTGCATCTGCTGCATTACGCATTTAAACTGCCTTCCGCTTTGTTTTATTACCACCAGCTTAAGCCTGGACGGAAGCATGGGCAGATCCTCCATACGCCACGATTTATATTTTTTGTCGTAATCCTCCGGCTCGGCCAGCGTTACCAGGTGTCCCAGGGCCCAGGTTACGATGTATTCCCTGCCCTCACAGTACCCGTTTCCTTTGCTGCCGCAGCCCAGTACCCTGGCCAGGTCCCTGCCCACCGAAGGCTTCTCCGCCAGTACCAATGTCTTTTGCATCAAACCAATCCTTTCCAAGCTGTATCATGTTTAATATAAGTATATTTTAACACAAAAACAGGGGTCCTATCAGGTCTCTACTGACAAATACCGTTAAATATAACGCAAGAGAAAACTCCTGTTAAAGCCTAATCTCTTCTATCCACGGCCGATTCATGGAGGCCTGCCACAGGTCGTTAAGATAGCGTACGGAATACTGCTTCTCCACAAGATGGTAGGCATACCTTCCCCGTTCGGTTAATAAAAATTTGCCGCCGGATTCTTTCGCCATTCCCAAAACCTTAAGCAGTGTGAACAATAGGGGAAACTCCTTTTTTAAATCCGCATTATAAAGCCGTGTAAATCTGCTGCCATCTATAACACCATCGTAGCATCTCCAGAAAATCCAAAATATCATCCGCTCCTTTTCGGACATCCGGTTTACAAGGTTTATAGGCAGCTTTCCATGCTCCAGCGCCTTTATGTATTCCTCCACGCTGAAGGTGTTCAGATAAAAATGTTCGCCTGCCAGCGAGCTTGCCCCGGCACCGATACCTATGAAGCTTTCCCTGGTGACCGAGGTGTACCTTCTGCCGTACTTTCTGCCGTATGTCCAGACAGAACTCCTGTAATAGCCTTTTTCTCGGGATATACCGTCTATTATTCCGAGTATTTTTTTCTCATAAAGACCGCTTAAACGGCTTAAACCGCTTTCCTTTATGGCCCCGCCCATTTTTGTCATCGGAAAAATAATCAGCGGGTACACCGACAGCTGGTCAATATCATAGGAATACACTTTTTCTATGTCGTGCTTGATATCTTCAACTGTCTGCCCGGGCAGGTTTGTCATTATATCCACATCCACGCACTTGAAACCGTGTTTTCTTACAAGGGACAAGGCTTTTTCAGCCTCCGCGGATTCGTAGCCCCTTCCCAAAAAATCAAGTATCTCATCATTAAAGGTCTGCACCCCAAGGCTTACAAGGTTTACTCCCATTTGGCGCAGGTCGCTGAACAATTTATCGTCTGCCTCCGACGGATGCACTTCTATGCCTATATCCCCTGTAAAATTAAAACTGCTTTGAATAAATTCTAATATCTCTTTAAGCTCATCAGCCATTAGGGTCGGCGTGCCGCCACCTATATACACCGACGTAATGCTTTTATTTTGAAGTACCCGGCCGTATAATCTAAGTTCGTTAACCAGCGCCTGTTTATACCTTCGGGCCGTGTCCTTTTTATATATCGTTTTATTATAGGGACAAAAGGGGCATATTTTTTTGCAGAAGGGAATGTGAATATACAAGCCCGTTCCGCTGTTTATGCCGCCAAAATCCACAAGTCCCTCCCGGTAGCTTTCAAACAGGAACTTATCCTTCTTTCCCAGTATGGCTCTGCGCATTAAATCCGTTATCATCCTCTTCCCCCGCTTTACACAGCTCTTCCAGATTTACGGCATATTGTGAACAAAAAACGTTTATCTTGGCCCGGCATCCACATCGGTTTTTGAACGGGACAGCATTTTTCTGACCAGCTTAATATCATGGTCCACCGACCTGTGCTCCACCTTATTGACATCAAATTTAAACAGCCCAAAGGCCAACTGTACAAAATAGCCTATCGTCAGTGCCATTATCAAGGTTCCCGCGCCCACCGAACCTCCCATTATGTAACCCAGAATTACTGCTCCGGTTTCGATTGTGCTGCGTATTAAACGAACCGATTTTCCGGTTCTTTTGGTAAGCACAACCATCAAACCGTCCCTGGGCCCCGCTCCCATACCCGCGCTCAAATACAAGAAGCTCGCAACGCCTATGGTAAACATGCCCGTCACCATCATGGCAAGCCTTGCGATTATGTTTTGAAACTCGGGGATTATATGGTTCAGCATTAAAAAATCTATAAATATGCCTACAAAAATCATGTTGCCCAGGGTTCCCCAGCCCGGCTTTTCACCTAGCAGGCCGCTAAGCAGCACAATTATTATGCCAAGGGATATGCTTGCCTGTCCCATTGTTATTCCCACCGTATTGGAAATTCCCTGGTGGAAAACATCCCAGGGAGCAAGCCCGACATGCGCATTGATAGTCATGACAATTCCCGCGGCAAAAAGAAAAAATCCCACAAACAGACGTATAATACATCGTCCCGTCTCCTTCAAAAAATGACCCCCTCAGTTAAGTTATGGCCTAGGACCCTTCGCCGTAGTCCCGGTCTGTCCGGGCATTCAGGCATTCCTTTATTATACTCCACTGCCTTATCCTCTCTTCAAACCCCACCACGTTTGCGGGGCTTGTTGAGCCCAGTTTTACAAAGTGAACCCCTACATATTTGAAGCCTATTCTTTTTCTAAAGGTCTCATAGGCCTTGGTCCCGTTGAAAAAAGCATGCCGTATGCCGGGGTATTCGTCAAACAGCCGGTCAAAATCATTGACGCTTTCGCAGGTAATATTCGAATCCATGCTTCCTTCCCTGCGGCACGAAGCGATGACATCCCACAGGGCAACGCGCTTTGCCTTGAGAAAAGCAACTTTCTTGCTGTATTCGATATCCGGTTTATGCCCGAAAATGCCGCACACGACATTCCAGAACTGGTTCCTGGGGTGACCGTAGTACTCCCCTTTTCTCAGGGATTCGCGCCCGGGCATCGAACCAAGGATTATTATCCGGGACTTTCTGTCAACGATTGGCGGAAAGCACTTAATAAAAGACAGCCTGTACCACTCCCGTTTTCCTGTATTCTATACCTCTATTTAATCATAACACAACCGCAGCCTTTGTGGTATCAGCGGTTGAATCCAAATGTTACCGCACAAGCTTGTGGGTGCCAAAAAGAAGCACCGGGGCAGCTACGCGTGATATTCGTCCGGGGTGGTATTCAGTTTCAGGCGCTTTGCAGCCTCTACCACCGCCAGTGGAGCCAGCATCAGCACCGCCACCACCGTCCATTCTCCCGCATTAAGCGCCGTAAGCTTGAACAAAGCGGACAAAAAAGGTATGCCCAGTACCGTGAACACAAGCAGGGCTGAAATCCCCACTGCATCCAACAGATATCTGTTGGAACCGAATCCCATGGAGAATATCGACTGCCTGTTGGAACGCATGTTGAAAGAATGCACAAGCTGACTCAGGGCCAGTACCGTAAATGCCATTGTTCTGCCGGCTTCAAGGCTCCTTTGGCTGCCAATCACAAAGGCTGTGAGGGTCAGAGCGCCCACCATTATTCCCTGGTATATGATTCGTCTTATCATTCCCCTGTCGAATATGTTTTTCTTCGGGTCCCTGGGCTTTCTGTCCATTATGTTTTTTTCCGCCGGGTCCACGCCGAGGGCCAGCGCCGGCAGGCTGTCGGTCACAAGGTTAACCCACAGAATATGAACCGGCAGCAGCGGTTCGTGCCAGTTAAGCATTGTGGCAACAAACAGTGTCAGTATTTCGCCCACATTGCATGACAGCAGAAACTGTATTGACTTGAGTATGTTGGCAAATATGGTTCTGCCCTCTTCCACCGCCGCCACCACCGTTGCAAAGTTATCATCGGTTAAAACCATGTCCGAAGCCTCCTTTGCCACGTCGGTACCTACAATGCCCATGGCCGCTCCGATATCGGCAATTTTCAGAGCCGGGGCATCGTTCACCCCGTCACCGGTCATGGCCACTATCTGACCCTGGGCCTGCCAGGCTTTCACTATCCTCACCTTGTGTTCGGGAGACACCCTTGCGTACACCGAAATCCGCCGCACCCTTTCTATAAGCTCGTCATCGCTCATGTTCTGCACTTCGGCTCCGGTAACGGCTTCCTCATCACTCGACAGCATCCCCAGATCCTTTGCAATGGCCAGCGCGGTAATTTTATGGTCTCCGGTTATCATAACCGGTTTTATGCCGGCTCTCTTACACACATCCACCGCTTTTTTTGCTTCCGGCCTGGGTGGGTCTATCATTCCCACCATACCGACAAACACCAGGCTGCTTTCGTAATCCTCTTCACCGCTTTTACCGGGCAGATTATCTATATCCCTGTAGGCCATGCCGAGTACCCTTAAGGCACCCTGTGCCATTTTTTCATTAGTCTCGAGTATCATGGCCCTGTGAGACTGTTCCAGCTTTATGATGTGTTCCTCCAGCAGAATACTGTCGGATTTTGCCAAAAGCTCTTCCACCGCACCCTTTGTAAAAACCCTGTACCCGTTTTCTGTCCGGTGTACAGTGGTCATCAGCTTTCGTTTGGAATCGAAGGGTACTTCGTCCACCCTGGGCAGCGCCGCTTCCAGTTGGTCCTTGTTAACGCCGGCCCTAAGGCCCAAATCCACCAGCGCGGTTTCGGTGGGATCACCAAGGGTTGTAATTTCAGCGTCTGCTCGCTTCAGCTTTGCATCGTTGCACAGTGTACCCACCGTCACCAGCAGCCGGAATCGTTTGTCGTCGTTATTATCTCCTATTACGCTGTCAACGTCATGCATGCTGTTGTCAAAAAAAAGCCTTTTCACAGTCATCCTGTTCTGTGTCAGCGTACCGGTCTTGTCGGAACATATGACCGTGGCGCTTCCCAATGTCTCCACCGAGGGCAGCCTCCTTACAATGGCGTTACGCTTTACCATCCTTTGAACGCCTATGGCAAGGACTATGGTGGCTATCGCCGGCAACCCCTCCGGGATGGCCGCCACCGCCAGGCTTACCGCGATAAGAAACATGTCAAATATCTCTTTCCCGTACAAAATGCCGGTGATGAATATAACCGTGCAGATTGCAAGGGCGGCTATCCCCAGCACCTTCCCCAGCACCTGCAGCCTTTTTTTCAGCGGCGTTTCAACCTCTTCGGCCGACTGTATCATTTGCGCTATTTTCCCGACCTCGGTATTCATCCCGGTTCCAATCACAATACCTCTGCCCCGTCCGTAAGTCACTATGCTTCCCGAGTAGCCCATGTTAACACGGTCACCCAGCGGTATATTCATCTGATCCAAAGGTCCGGTGTCCTTTTCCACCGGTACCGATTCCCCGGTAAGTGCCGCCTCTTCAATCTTCAGGTTTGAAGCTTCGATGATTCTCATATCCGCCGGCACCAGGTCGCCGGTCTCCAGCAGCACTATATCCCCCGGCACCAGCAGCCTTGAAGGTACCACGTCATGGTATCCGTCCCTCAAAACCTTTGCATTTGGCGCCGACATTTTTTTGAGGGCCGCCAGCGACTGCTCGGCCTTGTTTTCCTGAACAACTCCCATGGCAGCGTTTAAAACGACTATCATCAGTATAATAACCGAGTCGGTAATCTCTCCCAAAAGGCCGGATATTACCGCAGCAATTATAAGTATAATAATCATGAAATCGTTAAACTGGTCGGCAATCATTCTGAATACGGATTTTCTGTCCTTTTGTTCAATTTCGTTATACCCGTATTCATGCAGCCTCTTTTTTGCTTCTTCTTCCCCCAGGCCCCGCTTTAATGAACTGGACAGTTTCTTTTCAACCGCCTCTATTTCCTCCATGTACCACTGTAAACTTGCCATAAACCCCTCTCCCTTCCTGCAGGCAGTATAATTATTATCAAGTTAGGGGTAAAAAATACAAGACCCCTATCCAAAGTCATGGATAAAGGTCTTACTCTCTAAATCAGATTGCCGCCCGGGTACTCGGGGTACCGTGATGACGAACGGCAAAGCCAT
>CAZGUG010000060.1:0-10750 GCA_964529035.1 uncultured Clostridium sp. | reverse complement strand
TATTTTATTACCGGGTCGATAGTGGGGCCGGTAAAGCGCATCACCGGTGCGGTGGACGAAGCTTCCGCCGGCGACCTTACCGTCAGGGCGCAGATAGATTCTGCCGATGAACTGGGCAAGCTGGGTCGGGATTTCAACGGCATGCTGGAATCCATAAGGGGATTTATGCAGGGGGTGCAGGATGCCGTTTCGAAGGTGTCCGGTTATTCCGAAGGCCTGGCCACCGCTTCGCAGGAGACGTCGGCTTCAAGTCAGCAGATGGCGACCAGTATACAGGAAATGGCACAGAAGACTTCGCTGCAGTATGACAGGATTGTCCGGGGAAAGGAACTGACCGGCGATATATCCGAAAAAATTAAGGAAGCCGCGGACCAGATGGAAGCCATATTGGAGAATTCCCAGAGGATAAAGGACAGTACCGACAAGGGTATAAACATTGTGGAGCAGCTTAAGGCGCGCAATGAAGACAGCAACAGGGCCAGCCAGGAGATTAAAAAGGTGTTCGAAACCCTTGAAGAAAGCACCAGGAGCATAGACGGGATAATAAGCGATATTGACGATATTGCAGCCCAGACCAATCTTCTGGCCCTTAACGCCGCCATTGAGGCTGCCCGGGCCGGTGAAGCGGGCAGGGGTTTTGCCGTTGTGGCGGAGGAGGTAAGGAAGCTTGCCGATGACAGCCTTAAGGCCACCTCCGAGGTAAAGGCCATTGTGACGGATATCAGGAACAACATGGAGAATGCCCAGAATGCGGTGAATACCGGCCGGGAAGTGGCGGTACAGCAGAATACGGCGGTGGGCGAGACGGCCGAGTTTTTCAAAAATATTGCTTCGGATATAGACGGCGTGGTAAGCAGGATACGTGAAATCTCCGAAAACTCCCGTAATATCAATATAAGCAAGGAAGACCTGGTGAAGCAGATAAACGAAGTGTCTGTGCTGGCCGACGAACTGGCTTCGTCCGCCGAGCAGGTTGCATCGGTGACCGAGCAGCAGGCGGCTTCATCCCAGCAGCTGGCACAAACATCCTCCCAGATGGAAGAGCTGGTTGCCGGGCTTAAAGGTGCTTTAAGCAAATACAGACTGAAATAGACGCATATAAACCTGGGAGGCGGGCAAACCGCCTCTTTTTTTAATTTTCATAAAATTACCAGCATATTTACCCCCGGATTATGGAAAAAGAGTGCGAATATATATAACGAAGCAAAGCGTACATAACAATAAATCCACAAGGAGGAATGTATATGAAAAGGCTAATAGCGACAACAATTGTTATTGCATTGGTACTGGGGGTCGCAGCAACGGGTTATGCTGCGCCCAACTGGAAGCAGCAGGGGGGGTTGCCGCCGGGCATCCAGAAGAAGGTTACCCTTTCCGCGTTTGCAAACCTTAGGGACCTTGACCTGGTTCCCTGGGCAAAGAACGCAATGGAAAAGATGTGCGTGAAGGGCCTTATAAAGGGCTACGGGGACAACACCTTCAAGCCCAACACCTCGGTTTCACAGCTTGAGGCGATAGTAATGGCCCTAAGGGTTTTGGGCTGGGAAGAGGATGCCCGCAGCAGTAGATATGCTGACAGCCTGGTATCCAAGTATAAAGGCGGCAGACTGGATCCCTGGGCTTACGGCTATGTAAATATTGCCTATGAAAAGGGAATACTTGACGAAGTGGACCTGATGTACTTTAATCCCAATTCCGCAGCCAAGCGCTGGGAGGTGGCCAAGTACTTCGTGAGGGCCCTGGACAAGGAAGATATAGCCGAGGACCACATGGGAGACAAACTTGACTTTAAAGACTATACCGCCATACCGGTGGGAGCAGTGGGGTATATATACGTAATGAACGACCTGGGGCTTATGAAGGGGAACGCCGACGGCACCTTCAATCCCAACGGAGCGGTATCAAGGGCGGAAATGGCTGTCCTTCTGGAGCGCATAGACAACAAGGTTGACAGGGACACCGACGGAAACGAGATTTACGGAAAAGTAGTGGATATTGATACCAGCAACTATGAAATTAAGCTTGATGTGGACGGCAGACAGAAGTGGTATGACTGCGTTGAAAATATAGAAATTTACATTGAAGGCGAGTATTACAACTTTGGCGGGCTCAAAAAAGGAGACTACGTTGAAATATTTTTAAACAGCAGCGGTAAGGTAATATTTATCGAGCTGAAGGATGAGCACGAGGATAAACTAATTACCGATTACAGGGGTGAAGTCAGGGATATTGACGCAAAAAACCGTGAGATAACCATTAAATCCGGCACAGCCATATTCATATTCGAAGTCAAATCCGATGCCGATATAACTCTGAACGGCAAGGATGCCGACCTTAAGGACATTGAAGTAGGTGACTATGTAAAGCTTAAGGTGGACGACAGGAACAGGGTTATAAGGATAAGTGCCGAAGGTGACCATGATGTGGACGACGAAGAGACCGAAGAAGTGGAAGGTACCATACACGCTGTTACCCTCGGATGGGTCAAGGGGATTACCATCAGGCTGGAAAGCGGGAGGCTGCGCACCTACAGCGTGGATTCTGATACCAGAATCAGGCTTGACGGTAAACGTGCAGACCTGGCAGATTTGAAAGAGGGAATGAAGGTTGAGATAACGGCGGAAGACGGTACGGCGGTTACAATCAATGCCGAGGCCTATGAAGCCGCAAAGGAAGTGGAAGGAACCATATACAAGGTAAGCGATACAAGGATACAGGTTGAGACCGGCAAGTCCAGGTATACCTTTGACATAGACGACGATACGCTTGTTTATGTAGACGGTACCAAGGCGAAAGTGGACGATTTGATGTCGGATATGCCGGTTGTAGTCAGGTACAGGGGAGATACCGCCCTGAGGATACAGGCCGAAGGCCTGGAAGCCGAGCTGGAAGGAATAATAACCGAGCTTAACCGCAGGGATGGTACCATAAAGGTTAAGGTGGGCAGTTCCTACAGGACTTTGAATACCAACAGGTACACAGAGATGAGGGTGAATGGAAAAAGCGCCGGTTTTGACGACCTGAAGGTGGGCATGAAGGTTACCGTGAGGTACAGGGCCCGGCTGGCGTTAAGAATCCGCGCCGTGGATTATATTACAGAGGTGGAAGGCACAATTACCAATGTAGATACCGGCGGCGAAAAGATTACTTTGGAAGTGGGAAGTAAAACCTATACCTATAGCTTGGAGGATGCGGACATCTATGTGGAAGGCAGCAGGGCCGGTATTAAAGACCTAGTTGTGGGTATGACGGCGGAGCTTGAAATCAAAAACAACAATACCGTAGCAAAGGTTGAAGCACAGCTTGAAGAAGTGGAAGGAATAGTGAGACAGCTGGACATAGGCGATATGGAGATTACCCTGAAATTGTATGACACCTACGTGACCTATTACCTGGACGACGATGTGGAAGTTGTGCTTGACGGAGAAGATGCGGAACTTGAGGATATTAAACTGCGGGACGAAGTGGTACTGGAATTTGAAGACGGCCTGGTAGTACTGATTGAAGGCTGATTCAAACACGGGGAAGGTACACTGTTTGACTTATAAAACTGAGCTTTACGGGGGACGGTTCTGCCGGAGAAATAAAGGGATCGTCCCTTTTTTAAGTAAAAAAACGATTTTAGAAGGAATTGGGCGATATGCAAAGAATATTATGAGTATATGTCACAGCCAGAAAATTTGATGGGGAGGATGAAGAATTTGGCAGAGGGAAGGAAAAGAAGATTTTTTTGTGTGCTGGTGGCCGTACTGGTACTTACTGCCGGTTTGACGGTTTCTGCCGGGGCGGCCAGGGTGTTCACCGATGTGGGAGACAGAGAATGGTATGACGAATTTGTTCTAAAGGCCTATGAGGCAGGCCTTATAAGTGGGTTTGAGGATGCAACCTTTAAACCAAATAATTCAATAAGCAGGGTGGAAGTCATTGTATGCCTTGCCCGGCTGGCAGGGTATGCCGACGATTCCGCAGCGGGTTCTTACATACAGAAGTATAAAACCAGGATGAACGCCGACAATATTCCTGTATGGGCAGAAGGGTATATTGCCTATGCGCTGGAGAAGGGAATAGTTACAGAGGAGGAGCTTGCAACCTTTATTAGAAGCGACGGCGAAACTCAAAACAATGCAAAGAGGGCGGAGGTGGCGGTATATCTTTCCAAGACCCTTGGATTTGAACAGGAGGCAAAATCCTATACCGACCGGGTACTGGGCTTTGTGGACAACGAGATAATATCCGACTGGCACAAGGGCTACATCAAGACTCTGTACGACCGGGGCATTATGAAGGGGGACGATACAAACAGGTTCAATCCGAACAACGAGATAACCCGTGCCGAGATAGCAACCATGCTTTCCACGTCCCTTCAGTATGCCGGTGGTATTGATACCGCTACAACCACAATAGAGGGCAGGGTAGATGAGGTAGTTACAGGCACCGGTAGAACCGTAATCAAGATTGCGGTAACCGACGGCGATATAGACATGTATGAAGTGGCATCCGCCGTGACAATAAGGCTGAACGGGAATACCGCTTCCCTGTCAAGCATCTCGTCGGGACAGCAGGGCACCTTCGGCATAAGGAACGACAGGATAGTGTCTGTTGACGTGGTAAGCAAGGCGGGTACCGTTGAAGGAATAGTAAGAGATGTATACGTCGGCTCGGAATACAGGAGCATTACCATAAGAGACGATGACGGGGACAGGTACAGCTACAGGGTTATGGAAAACGCTGTCATAAAACTTGAAGGTGAGACCGTTGACCTTGACCGGATTCATTTGGATGACAGGGTAAAGGTTACCGCCAGCGATACCTATGCCACCCGCATAGAGGCCGAAAGAAAGACAAAGACCGCGATGGGCATATTCGGCGGGTTTAAGACCGATAAAGACCTTGTACTAATCCTAATAAAGGGCAGCCAGGAACTTGAGTACCCCGTTGACGACGATGCGAAGGTTGAAAGGGACGGAAGAAGCAGGGGACTTGAAGACCTGCGCAGGGGTGACGAGATAGAAATAACCCTTGAGTACGGTATTGTGACCGGGATAGAAGCGGAAAGCCGGGACAGGAACATTGAAGGCATCCTGGAAGCTTTGATTATTGCAAAACCCCATCAGTTAACCATATTGAACGATGACGGCGAAACAGAAACCTTTATACTGCCGGTGGATGTTGGCATAAAGGTGGACGGCAAGACCGCCAGCGTGTATGACCTGAGGCTGGATTACATACTGGATATAAAGGTGGAAAGCGACGAGATAGTCAGTATCAAAGCGGAATCGGTGGCGGAACAGAACGAGGTACTAGGCACCGTTGAGTATGTGAACACCGACGTGGAAGTAATAACTATCAAGGAATCCAATACAAACGCCTTAAGGCAGATTAACATTGATGCCGATACGAGAATTGTAAACAGCAGCGGCACCAGGAGGTATTTAAGGCACATTGACGTCGGCGACCGGCTGGTGGTGTTCGGGCGCTCCGAACTTGGAGTATTCATTGCCGATACCATAATAATACGCGACTGACCTATCAAACACGGGCACAGGCACCTTGTTTGAAGCTTAATAACAAAGCTGTGTGGGGACGGTTCTTAGGCAGACCTGCCACAAACAAAAAGAACCGTCCCTTTTGTTTGCTTTTGTTTGCTTTTGTTTGGGAAAATATTAAGGGTGGTGGGCAGGAATCAAATACCCTTTGGAGAATACTATAACCATGGGAGGTGTGGGGGATGCTGATAAACAGGAAAACGGTAATAGCAGTGAGATGTCCCTGGTGCGGCAATATGCGGACAAGCAGCGTGGACCCCTTTCAAATTTCTACCCGGGAAGGCATTACGGTTAAATGCCAGTGCGGGGAAGAGGTGTTTACCCTAAAAAAAAGAAAGACCAGCGGCTACCAGTTGAATATTTCATGTATAGCCTGCGATTATGAGCATATCTATAAATTAGGGTACAAAGATTTGTGGAAGACCAACCTTTGTATTCTTAATTGTCATTATACTCATATGGAAGTGTGCTTTTTCGGCAGGGAAAACTGTGTGAAGCAAGCCGTAAAGGCCTATGAGAGGGAAATGGAAGAGATAATCAAACAGCTCGGGATAGAGGAATTCCTAGGGGACGACGACCTGTGGTCCGATAGCTTTACAAGATTTATGGATACTGTGGAAAAAGTAAATTTTAGCAGCGATTTGGGGAAGAATATAGTTGACTTCATACCAAAACGGCCCAAGCGCAGCAAGTAAAAAATGCGCTGATATATCGGGTAAGGAGGAATGGCATTGAAGCTCTTTATTGACACTGCCAACCTGGACGAGATAAAGAAAGCGAATTCCATGGGTATCATAAGCGGTGTTACAACCAACCCGTCGCTGGTGGCTAGGGAGGGCGCCGATTTTAAACAGAGGATAAAGGACATTGCCGCGGTGGTAAAGGGCCCCATCAGTGCGGAGGTTGTATCCTCCGAGGCCCAAAAGATGGTGGAGGAGGCGAGGGGCCTCGTTTCGATAGATACCAACATAGTTATAAAGATACCCGTTACCCCGGAAGGGCTGAAGGCCACAAAAATGCTGGCGGCGGAGGGCACAGCGGTAAACGCCACCCTTGTGTTTTCAGCCAACCAGGCACTTTTGGCGGCAAGGGCGGGAGCTTTATACGTCAGCCCCTTCGTGGGGAGGATGGACGATATTGGAAACGACGGGATGGAGGTAGTAAGGTATATCGTGGATATCTTTGATATTCACGGTATACAGGCACAGGTAATAGCGGCAAGCATTCGTCATCCGATGCACGTTACAATGGCAGCCCTTGCGGGGGCGCACATTGCAACCGTGCCTTTTTCGGTGCTCCAGGCCATGATAAAACACCCGATGACCGACCTCGGGATAGAAAGGTTTTTGAAGGACTGGAACAGTATCAAATAGGAAATAAATAATCAGAGAAAATAGGATTAAGCAATAAAGCCGGGATTGAAACCGGCTATTTTAAGGGGGTAATTTTTTTGAACAGGGACCTTGCGCTGAACCTGGTGAGGGTAACGGAGACAGCTGCATTAAAGGCTGCCAAATACATGGGCAGAGGGGACAAGAACGCAGCAGACCAGGCAGCGGTTGACGGTATGCGGAGAATGTTTGATACCATACACGTCAACGGAGTGGTGGTAATAGGCGAAGGCGAGATGGACGAGGCGCCGATGCTGTACATAGGCGAAAAGATTGGCTGTCAGGCCAAGAACGATATTAAGGTGGACATAGCGGTGGATCCCCTTGACGGTACCAATCTCATAGCCAACGGCAGGCCCAATGCCATATCGGTGGTGGCCATTGCGCCGGAGGGGTGCCTGCTGCATGCACCGGACATGTACATGGAAAAACTTGCGGTAAGCTCCAAGGCCAGGGGCGTTGCCGACATAAACGCACCGGTTGAGGATAACCTTAAAAACATAGCAAGGGCATTAAATAAGGATATTTCGGATTTAACGGTAACCATGCTGGACAGGCCAAGGCATCAAGCCATTATCGAGAAGGTAAGAAACCTGGGTGCAAGGATTAAGCTTTTCAGCGAAGGTGACGTTGCCGCTGCCATAGCGGTGGCCTTTGAACACACCGGTATTGATGTGTTGATGGGTATAGGCGGGGCCCCGGAGGGTGTAATTGCGGCGGCTGCAATGAAATGCCTGCAGGCTGATTTCCAGGGCAGGCTGGTGCCCTACACCGACGAGGAGCGGGAAAGGTGTCACAGGATGGGCATAGGGGATTTAAACAGAGTGCTGTACCTGGACGACCTGGTAAAGGGCAATGAAACCTTCTTTGCCGCCACCGGCGTTTCGGACGGCGAACTGCTTAAGGGTGTGGTATATTACGGCAACCGTACCGCCAGAACCCATTCAATCATAATGCGGTCGGAAACCGGGACCGTCAGGTTTATTGAAGCGATACACCAGCTTGATAGAAAGCCTGATTATGCGATATAATTATAAACGATGATATAAATTCCTTCGTTTTTGTCAATAATTTAAATACCCCTTGTAATTACTTAAAAAACAAGTATAATATTGGTATGTTTATTTACTTGTCCGGTTTGAATCTCAATCTGCCGATATAAAATATAGTTATGTTGTGCACATATATTTGGAGGTGCTGTTTTTGAATCATGCAGATTTGGAGGGGAAGACTATTGCCGAACTGCGGGACATTGCCAGGGATATGAAGGTAAAAAGTCCCACGGTATACAAAAAGGCACGGCTTATAGAGCTTATCCTCGAAAAACAGATAGAAAAGTATAAAGGAGACAAGCTGAAGCAAATCGCTGTCCTTGCGGAACCGGAGCTTGTGACCGGAGTGCTGGAGGTGCTGCCCGACGGGTACGGCTTTCTCCGGTCTTCCAACTACCTGCCGGGAGCAGACGATGTTTATGTTTCCCCTTCGCAGATAAGGAAGTTCAACCTGAAAACCGGTGATTTAATTACCGGTAAAACCAGGGCGGCGAAGGATACCGAAAAGTACCACGCCCTGTTGTTTGTAGAGAATGTAAACGGTGACAGACCGGAAGTGGCGGCAAGAAGGCCTGACTTTGACACTCTCACCCCTATTTATCCAAACCGAAGGATAACCCTCGAACATTCTTCCTCGGATCTATCAACAAGAATAACCGATATAATATCCCCGATAGGTATGGGCCAGAGGGGCCTTATAGTTGCTCCGCCAAAGGCCGGCAAGACAATACTGCTGCAGAAGGTGGCAAACAGCGTAACCAAGAACCACCCGGACATGAAGGTTATCGTGCTGCTTATAGACGAGCGGCCGGAGGAAGTTACCGACATGAAGAGGTCTATTAAGGGTGATGTGGTATATTCCACCTTTGACGAGCTTCCCGAGCATCATATAAGAGTGGCGGAAATGGTGCTGGATAGGGCGCAGCGGCTTGTGGAGCAGAAAAAGAACGTAATAATACTTTTGGACAGTATAACCAGGCTGGCCCGGGCCTACAACCTCACCATACCTCCCACCGGCAGAACCCTGTCGGGAGGCCTTGACCCCGGTGCGCTGCACAAACCCAAGAGGTTTTTCGGTGCCGCAAGGAATATAGAGGAGGGGGGCAGCCTTACCATACTGGCAACTGCGTTAATCGAAACAGGCAGCCGTATGGACGATGTAATCTACGAAGAATTCAAGGGTACAGGAAACATGGAGCTTCACCTTGACCGCAAGCTGTCCGAAAGAAGAATTTTCCCGGCCATAGACATGAACCGGTCGGGCACCAGGAGGGAAGAGCTGCTGCTTAGCCAGGACGAGCTGGAAGCGGTATGGTATATAAGGAAGGCACTCAGCTCGGGGCAGAACGCCGAGGTTACCGAGACCCTGATAAACAGGCTTATGATGACGGATAACAACAGACAGTTTCTTGGGATGGTCAAAAAAATGTTTGTGTAAATAAACCACCCAATCAATTAAAAAGGGAGCCGGCGAAACCTTCATTTCGTCAGTTCCCTTTTTCATATTTCACAGGGCTTCTTATTCCCGTTTAATGTTCTATAGTACTTCTTTCACCGCTTCACCAAGCCTTTTTATGCCTTCTTTTATTCTCTCCTCGGGGATCGCCGAGAAGCTGAACCTGGCGGAGTTTTCGCCGCCACCGTTTGGATAGAAGGGGTCCCCGGGTATAAAGGCAACGTTTTTCTCCAGCGCCTTTTTCATCAGTTCGGTGGTGTTTATATGTTCAGGAAATTCCAGCCAGACAAACAGCCCGCCCTGGGGTATTGATATTTTTACTTCGCCGGGAAGGTGCTTTTTCATTTCTTCTATCATTACAGCCCTTCTTTTTGTATACACTTTCTTTAGGTAATCGATTCTTTCGTCCAGGTCGTACATTTCCATATATTTATTAACCTGGCGCTGGGTCAGCGAATTGACCTGGAGGTCCGCTCCCTGTTTGACCAGGTTGAATTTACCCAGGATCTCACTGCCGGCACATATCCAGCCCAGCCTCATTCCCGGTGCCAGGGTCTTGGAAAAGGTGCCCAGGTACACAACCCTGTCCTGGGTATCGAAGGATTTGATTGCCGGCTGGGCTTCTCCTTCGTATCTCAGCTCGTAATACGGACTGTCTTCAATGATGACTTTGTCGTACCTGTTGGCCATTTCCACCAGCTGTTTCCTTCTCTCCAAGGACCAGGTTTTCCCGGACGGGTTCTGGAAATCGGGAATGACATAGATAAACTTGACGTTTCCATTTTTCTTCAGCGCTTCTTCCAGCTTATCCATGATTATACCTTCGTCGTCCATCGGAATGTCGGCGAACTTGCACTCGTAGGCCTTGAACGCGTTAAGCGCCCCCAAATAGCTCGGCCTTTCGCAGACCACCGTGTCGCCGGGGTTTATAAAAATTTTGCCGCAGAAGTCAAGTCCCTGCTGCGAACCCGAAGTGAACAGGATATTGTCCGCGGTAATACCGGTTATGCCGAGCGGCTTTAGTCTTTTAACAACCTTTTCCCTTAATGGAAGGTAGCCGTCGGTCGGACCGTACTGCAGCGCCAGCTGTCCGTCTTCGTCCAGAACCCTGTTGGTTACTTCTTTCATTTCCTCTATCGGGAAGAATTCCGCTGCCGGCATCCCGCCTCCAAAGGAAATGACCTCCGGTTTTTCTGTCAGTTTCAGCACCTCACGTATTGTGGAAGCCTTTACACCTTCCATTCTTTCTGAAAATTTAAAAGCCATTACCTCACCTCCGGTAGTATTATTGCTCCGTATAATATT
>CAZGUG010000059.1:0-11900 GCA_964529035.1 uncultured Clostridium sp. | reverse complement strand
ATGGAAATGAAGGAACTCTTCAGCAGCTTAAAAAGAAAAGAGGTGGGCAGGCTTTATCTTTTCCACGGCAGCGAAGAATTGCTGAAAAGGGAAGCGGTGGACAGGATCAGGGGTATTCTGGTACCCCCGTCCCTGGAGCAGTTGAACCTTACTGTCATTGACGGGGATAAGGCTTCGGCGGATACAATAATAAACGCTTTGGAAACCCTGCCCCTCATGAATCCAAGGAGACTTGTCATAGTAAAGGATGCAGCCTTCGGCTCCGGGGGGAAAAGAGCCCTGGGTCGCGAGGATATGGACGTTTTAGAGGAATACTTCATAAGGATTCCGGAGTATTCCTGCCTGGTGATAAATGCGAAGAGCAGGCCGGATATGCGCACTAGGTTTATCAAGACGCTGAAGTCCGTTGGCGAGGTGGTCGAGTTCGGACGGCTTAAGCCTAATGTATTTGAAAAGTGGGTGAAAAAACAGTTTGAGGCAAACGGAAAATCCATGTCCGCAGCGGCACTTGGCAGGTTTTTAATGCTAACCGGTTACCTGGAAAGGGACAGTGAAAAAACGCTGGATGATATAGCCAACGAAACAGAAAAACTGGTGGAATACTGTAAAGGCAAAAAAACAATACGAAAAGAGGATATCGAAGCCCTAATTTCCAGGGGGCCGGACAAAAACATTTTCAGGCTGGTGGATGCCGTGGGTGGCAGGGACATCGGAACCGCCGTAAAACTTCTTGCAGACTTAAAACAAAGCGGGGAGCCGCCCATCAGGGTGCTGGCTATGCTGGCAAGACAGTTCAGACTGCTGATCCAGGCAGCCGCCCTCAGGGAGGCGGGCTATTCGAACAAAGCCGTTGCGTCAAGGCTGGGCTTGCCGCCCTTTGTAATCGGTTCGATGATAAGGCAGTCAAAAAACTATTCGGAAGGGGATTTGAAAAAAGCCCTTCGGGACTTATGGGAAGCCGAGGTCAGGATTAAAAGCGGCCGGACAGAACCGTGGATTGCCCTTGAACTGTTTGTGGCCGGCCTGTAACACTAATTAAAAAAAGCGTACTGTAATTGGTACGCTTGTTTTTTTCGCGGTATTATATGGCTTTGTTGAGTCTTCTTGCAAGCTTGGATTTTTTTCTTGCGACGGTATTCTTATGGATAATACCCTTTGAGGCTGCTTTGTCCAGTTGCTTCTCCACCCTGATAAAGGCGGCCCTGGCTTCGTCGGCATTACCTGCACTGACTGCCATGTCGAATTTCTTTGTGGCGGTCTTGATTGCGGACTTGTAAGACCTGTTCCTTGCGGTTCTTACCTTTGCGATTTTTGCTCTTTTTTCTGAGGATTTGATGTTCGCCATTTACTCCACCCCCTTTTTTCGGGATTAACAAGTGATATTTTACCATGACTGTTTTTAAAAAGCAAGACTATTGCATAAAAACAAGCACCATGACCAAACATATATACAGTATTAATATTTGATAATCAATTAATTATATTCCAAATAGTAAAAACGGCCAGATTTTTATGGGAGGTGCGGCATGTTAAACAAGAGAACCGACCTTGCGGTGGAAGCGAGGGAGATGTACAGGGAAGAAAACAAACAGGAAATTCCGGGGGTGAAGGTGGATGTATCCGAGGACAGCGGTATAAAGGTCACCCGGGTGATTATTAAGGAGGAAGTGGGCGCCCGGATTATGAATAAGCCTGTGGGTAATTATATTACCATAGAAGCACAGGGTATCAGGAAAAGAGACAGGGATATATATGAAGAAGCAAGCAGAACCCTGGCGGAGGAACTCACAAGAATAGCCGGCGTTGAAAAAGACAGTACAACCCTGGTGGTGGGTCTGGGCAACTGGAATGTAACACCGGATTCTCTGGGCCCGGAAGTGGTATCGCATCTTATGGTAACCAGGCATGTTTTTGAATACCTCCCGGAACAGGTTGACGAAGGCGTCTCGCCGGTCTGCGCAGTCTCACCGGGGGTGCTTGGGATTACAGGCATTGAAACCGGAGAGATAATTGAAGGTATTGTTTCAAGAATAAAACCCGACAGGGTTATAGCCATTGATGCACTGGCATCCAGGAGGATGGAAAGGATAAACTCCACCATTCAGATTGCGGATACCGGTATCAGTCCCGGTTCCGGTATAGGTAACAAGAGAAAGGCATTGGACCGTGAAACCCTTGGAGTACCGGTGATTGCCATTGGGGTGCCAACGGTGGTGGACGCTGCAACCATGGCCGGCGATACCATAGACATGGTGGTTGATGCGATGATACAAAAGGCTGACAAAGGAAAGGAGTTTTACCAGGTATTAAAAAATATGCAGGATGAAGACAAATACAGCCTGATTCGTGAAGTTCTGAGTCCCAACGTGGGAAGCCTTGTGGTTACCCCAAAGGAAATCGATGACATGATAAGGGATATGTCAAAGATACTTGCCAACGGGCTTAATATATATCTTCATCCTTCCATCGGCCCGGGGGATGTGGACAGGTATATAAACTAAAAAATAAGCACCGGTTTTTTAAAACCGGTGCTTATTTTTTAACGGACTATAATAAACATATTGGGTTATTGAATGGAATATATTTTTATAGTTAAACAAAATCCGACCAAAGAAGAGAGGTGGGCGATATTGGTACGGATAAAGATAGTAAAACCGGGGAAATGGGCCGCTGTTATAGCAGTAATAATCGGCCTTTTGATTTTGGTAGCGGGAATAAGGGGTATATACTTGTCGCGCTCCGCAGTGGAGGTGTTCTCTCCGGTGGATACAGAAACACATAAGGACGGCAGTCAGTTTATAAGCAGCCTTTTAAGGTCAGTTTTGGACAAGGCCTTCCCCGCAATGGAAGCCGGAACCGAAGGGGAAAACAAAGAAACCGTATTCGAAAAACTGGTAAAAAGGGTTACCCTTTTGAACTACAAAGACCCGAAGAGCTTTATTGTTGCGGAGCTTCCTATAATGGCAAGCTACGATTTGCCGGTCCCGAACCGCGGTATTCCCGGCATGATAAATCGCGGCAATCCTTACGACCCGGAGGAGGATTTGAACGATATTCTGGAACAGTACAGCCCCGGTGAAATCAAGCTTGACATGTTTGGCGAAGGAGAGGACACCGGCCAGGGAATGCAGTATCAACCACCGGCAAAAACGTCACTGGACCTGGACAATCCGGTTGTGCTTATATATCATACACATACCTCTGAAGCTTACAGGCCGTCCAAGGCATATAACTATACCCCGACCGACGTTGACAGGACCATAGACCCGCGGTATTCGGTGGTTAGGGTGGGCAGGGAGCTTCGGGAACTGCTCGAGGCAAAGCACGGAATTAAATCCGTACATATAACCACTTTTCACGATTATCCCGAGTACACTCCGTCCTATGCAAGGTCCCTTAATTCAGTCAGGAATGTACTGGCAAAATACCCGTCAATTAAAATTATACTGGACATACACCGGGACGCTTTCCCCATGCGGAACCAGGCGGAACAGCAGCGGGCAAGGGCGCTGTCCGCAATGAAACTGGGCGGGAAAGATACCGCAAGGCTTATGTTGGTCTGGGGACCCGATGCCCCCAACAGCAGCGAAACAAGGAAGTTTGCAGAACTTTTGAAAAATAAGATAAACCGGCAAAGCCCGGGGTTGTGCCGGCAGGTGCTGGAAAAGCCCACCGGCAGGTACAACCAACAGCTTTCGGACTACTCGGCGCTGATAGAAGTGGGAAGCAATGCTAATACCATGGAAGAGGCGCTTGAATCTATACCGCATTTGGCCCGGGCCATAGCCGAGACAATCAAGGAAATCGGAGAATAAAAACAGTAAGGTTGGAGACACTTATTATCTAGGAAATGTATGATCCGTGAAGGGGGGAGGCCCATGGGCAGGATTGAAAAAAGACGGCAGAAAAAAAGAATGAGGTACAAGACCTTATTTGGGATTTTGCTGTGTATTGTCCTGTTCTGTTGCGGCCTGTCCATTGTGGATGCGAGTTCAAGGGATATGCTGGGCATCAGCGGCGGCAGGCCCATATTCGGGGTGTACGACCTGGACGGGCAGATAATAAAGCTGGAGTTTGCGGGCAGCCGGATTTCTATTGACAAAAACGAATGGAAAGCGGCCTATGAGCTGGTGAAGGAAAAGATTGA
Source organism: uncultured Clostridium sp. (assembly GCA_964529035.1). Lineage (GTDB taxonomy): Bacteria > Bacillota > Clostridia > Ch29 > Ch29 > CAZGUG01. The sequence goes on along the minus strand of CAZGUG010000059.1, from coordinate 7,753 downwards.
GGGGGTAATCGGAACGCAGTGACAGCCGGCAGGTAAGGGTTAGGGATTGGAACTAATTTCTTGGAAAAATGTCTAAAGGGTAAAGGGGTGGTTATATGAAAAGGTTCATGTCCGGAATCCTGTGTACCGCTGTGCTGCTATCCACTTCCACTGTGGGTCTGGCCAATTCCGGGCCGGTATACTGGCAGGGTTACCCGTCCACAGGGATAATGTCCATCCAAAAAAACTCTCCCATAACGGTGGAACACGAAGACCTTGTTTTTGATTTTTCAGATTATCACGATTCTTTTTATACGGTCAGCGGCAGGGTTACCGCAGCCTACAGGATGACCAACCCGGCGCGGGAAGCGCAGTCGGTTCAAATGGCGTTTCCTTTTGTGGGAAGCATCAACAGCCTTTCCGCCGGGGATATTGTAATAACCGCCGATGATGAAACTCTGCCCTATGAGGTATATATAGGGGATGCAAATACCCGGTTTGAATTTGATGACATCGTAAACACCGTAACCAATGAGCCATACAGTGCGGAAAACTTTTCCGAGAACGAAACGGGAAGGCTTTATACCATACATGTGGAGCCAGCCACCGGCCAGGAGATTAACCTTGCGGTGGACTTCAGTTTTGATGCTGAAAAAACCAAAGTGTTTACAGGCGGGTTTAACCGGTATGAGCGGGACGGCCAAAGCACCAGAATTGCCTCCTGGTGCCGAAAACCCGAGGTGCTGGAAGTGTTTGTCCTGGGCCGGGACATAGAATTTGATATAAATGCATATACCGACGGCGAGTTGAGCCAAAAAACCGGTTTGTTTTCGTACCGGGTTGAAAAGCAGGATGCCGCGTTGAAACCCTACCTTATAAAATATGCAAAGAAGCGTACCAATGCAGTGGATACAGATCCCATTTCGGATGTTCAGCTTTACAACCTTTATGCAGCAGCCCTTGACAACCATTTTAATAAGCATGCGGGCTTCTGCCCGGAGGACGAACTGATGCGGCAGCGGGAGCAGGAACGCGTGATAACCCTTGTCTACACGGTGGAGTTTCCACCGGAAAGCCGGAAAAATGTATGTGTAGGCTTTACGGCAGCCGGAACAATGGACGGCAGACAAACCACAAAGCCGCTGTATTCCTTCCGGTACATTTTAAACCCGGCAAAAAACTGGGCCGGTTTCAAGGATTTGAATGTCGAAATAATTCCGCCGCCGGAAGCCCCCTACGTTATCGAAAGTAGTATAGCCCTTACACGGGAAGAAAGCGGGGTTTACAGGGCGGCCCTGGAGCATTTGCCGGAGGATGACCTGTCCTTTACGCTGTACGCCTTTGAAAAGATTACGTTGCTTGACAGGATGGTGGGGAGTGTGCAGAGAAGGTTCGGGTACTTAACCGTTGTGGTGGGCGCGGTGCTGCCCCTTGTGGCTGCAGCGTTTGTTGCGGCTGTCGTGATAAGAAGAAAAAAGACACCGCTTTGATAACCGAAATGGGCGGTCTGTTAGCGGTATTCAAACGGCAGCTTCTAAAGGGTGAACTGCCGTTTTTGTTTTATTGAATTGTATAAGTATTTTCCTGTATGCTATAATAATGTGATGAGTTATAAAGCGACGGAAGGAAGATACAAGCCATGGGAAAACTTGAAAATGTCCGGAATTTCTGCATTATCGCCCATATAGACCACGGCAAGTCAACCCTGGCCGACAGGCTTATGGAGGCTACCGGCACCATAAACAAAAGAGAGATGCGCGAACAGCTTTTGGACAGTATGGACCTTGAAAGGGAGAGGGGTATAACCATCAAGCTGAAGGCTGTACGGATTAGATACAAAGCCCGGGACGGGAAAGAGTATGTCCTGAATCTGATAGACACGCCGGGGCACGTGGATTTTACCTACGAGGTATCCAGGAGCCTTGCTGCCTGCGAAGGGGCGCTGCTTGTGGTTGACGCGTCCCAGGGCATAGAGGCCCAGACCCTTGCAAATATGTACCTGGCGCTGGAGAACAATTTGGAAATCGTACCGGTGATAAACAAGATTGACCTGCCCAGTGCCAACCCGGAAAGGGTAAGAAGGGAAATTGAGGATATAATAGGCCTTGATGCTACGGATGCGCCTTTGATATCCGCAAAGGAAGGGACCAATATAGAAAACGTGCTTGAAGCGGTGGTGAATAAAATACCGCCGCCGGAGGGTGACATAAAGGCCCCGTTAAAGGCGCTCATATTCGATTCCTTTTATGACAGCTACAGGGGTGCGATATCCTATGTAAGGGTTTTTGAGGGAACGGTGAAACCCGGGATGGAAATAATGATGTGTTCAACCGGCAAAAGCTTTGAGGTGGAGCAGGTGGGTATTTTCACGCCGGCACCGGTTTCGGTGCCCGAGCTTAAAGCCGGCTCGGTGGGGTTTGTTGCCGCAAGCATTAAGAATGTAAGGGATACAAGGGTGGGGGATACTATTACCGACAGGAACAATCCCACAGACAGGCCGCTGCCCGGATACAAAAAGATTAACTCAATGGTTTTCTGCGGTATTTATCCCGCTGACGGTTCCGACTACGAGGCCCTGCGGGAAGCCCTGGACAAACTGAAGTTAAACGATGCTTCCCTCAGCTTTGAGCCTGAAACCTCAGCCGCGCTGGGGTTTGGCTTCCGCTGCGGGTTCCTGGGCCTGCTGCATATGGAGGTTGTGCAGCAGAGGCTGGAGCGGGAATATGATATTGATATTGTGACCACTGCCCCCAGCGTAATATACAAGGTGAAAAAAACCGACGGCCAGGAGGTTTCGATTGACAATCCCGCCAATCTTCCGGCTGAAAACAGCATTGAATACATGAAGGAGCCGATAGTAGCCGCTTCGGTTATGGCCCCCAGCGAATATGTCGGTGCGATAATGGAATTGTGCCAGGAAAGAAGGGGAGTGTTCAAGGACATGAAATACATTGAAGAAACAAGGGTTGTACTGGAATACGATATCCCGCTCAATGAAATTATATACGACTTTTTCGATGCGCTTAAATCCAGGACAAGGGGTTATGCTTCCTTTGATTATGAGTTCAAGGACTACAAGGAATCAGATTTGGTCAAACTGGATATACTTCTTAATTCGGAACCGGTGGATGCCCTCAGCTTTATAGTGCACAGGGACAAGGCGTATGCCAGGGGTAGGATGATTGCGGAGAAACTAAAGGAATCAATTCCCCGGCACATGTTTGAAATACCGATACAGGCGGCGGTAGGCAATAAGATTATTGCCAGGGAGACCATAAGGGCCCTGAGAAAGGATGTACTGGCTAAGTGCTACGGCGGTGATATCACAAGAAAGAGAAAGCTCCTGGAGAAGCAGAAAGAGGGCAAAAAAAGGATGAGGCAGGTAGGAAATGTGGAAGTACCCCAGGAGGCGTTTATGGCCGTCCTGAAGCTCAATTAGGAGGCCTGTCACATGGAGCACTCTCTTTATATACACATTCCCTTTTGCGAGAGCAAGTGCCTTTACTGCGATTTTGTTTCATATTCCAACCTTGAGTACATGCAGGAAGAATATGTGAAAGCCCTGCTTACCGAGATGCGGTTTTACCGTGGCACCAGGATAAGGACGATTTTTATGGGAGGCGGCACCCCCACCTGTCTGGCCCCCGGTTTAATATCGGCTGTTTTAAAAGGGGTCAGGGATATTTTTAATGTTGGGGGCTGCGTGGAAACAACCGTTGAAGCGAATCCCGGCACCCTGACAAAAAATATGCTGACTGCGCTGAAAGGAAACGGTGCGGACAGGCTGAGCATAGGTCTGCAGAGCTGGAACCCCGAAGAGTTGAGGACACTGGGCAGGATACACAATAGAGGGGAATTCGTTGAAAATTTCAGGAAGGCAAGGGACACCGGGTTTGATAATATAAATGTTGACCTTATATTTGGAATCCCGGGCCAGACCATGGACAGTTGGAAGGAGACACTGAACGCGACTACCGCCATGCAGCCGGAACATATTTCCTGTTATTCGCTTAAGATTGAGGAAGGGACCGGGTTTCACCGGATGCTGAACCAAGGCATTCTTCATGAAACGGATCCGGACCTGGACAGGGAAATGTACCATTATGCAGCGGGTTTTCTCGAAAACAGCGGCTATAACAGGTACGAGATATCCAACTTTGCCCTTAAAGGCAGGGAATGTGCCCACAACCTGGCCTACTGGAGAAACATGTCCTATATAGGTGTCGGCGCCTCGGCCCATTCCTACACAGGCCGGGTAAGAAGGTGGAATGTCCCGGACATACACAGGTACTGCAGCCTGATTGAACGGGGGCATTTGCCGGTGGAAGGCAGTGAGAATATCCCGGAAGGAACCGAGATGTTTGAAACTGTTTTTTTGAATCTTCGCACCCGGCGGGGCATAGACTTTTGTGAGTTTAAAGAAAGATTCGGTACCGATATCCGGCTGCTTTACAAAGACCGGCTTAAAGAGCTGGAAAAGGAAGGGCTTGTCGAGATTGACGAGGAAGGCTTACGGCTTACAAATATGGGTATAGACCTGTCCAATAGGGTTTTTATTGAATTTTTGCGTTAAGAAAAATGAGTAAAAAACTATTGACAATATAAGGGGCTAGTGATATTTTTATGACAGAGCTGTTAGCACTCTATGAAGGAGAGTGCTAACAACCGGGGGTGAGATTATGCAAATAGACGACAGGAAGCTGAAGATCTTGCAGGCTGTTATTGCAGACTATATCTCTACGGCACAACCCATAGGATCCAGAACCATAGCTAAAAAATACAAGCTGGGTATTAGTTCGGCAACCATAAGAAACGAAATGTCGGATTTGGAGGAAATGGGTTTCCTTAAGCAGCCCCACACGTCGGCGGGCAGAATACCTTCCGAAAAGGCATACAGGCTGTATGTGGACCGGCTGATGCCTACTAAGAAGCTTTCGCCGGAAGAGCAGGAGATTATTATCAAGGAACTGGGTTACAGGGTTGATGAAATTGAGGGAATTATCAGAAAGACCGCAAGGATACTCTCTCAACTGACCAAATATACCTCGCTGGTGATGAGCTCTCAGTTTGACGGCTGCAAACTGCGGCATGTGCATTTTGTTCCGATTGACAACTACAGCTTTGTTGCCGTTATTGTAATGGATACCGGGGTGGTTAAGAACACAATAATAAAAACGGCGGATACCGTAACCCCCGACTATCTGGAAAGCCTTACGCGGGCGGTGAATGATATATTTGCCGGTATTTCTATCGAAGAGTTGAGACGTTGTATCGAATCCGAAGATTACAGGAAGCTGGTATATAAATACAGGCTGCTTGAAACCCTCCTTCCCCTGGTAACCGAAAGCCTGGAAGAGGTTAAAGGCGACGATGTATACGCTGACGGTATGAGCAATATATTCAATTTTCCCGAGTATGCCGACATTTCAAAGGCCAAAAACCTGCTGGAACTGCTGGAACAAAAAGATCAACTGATGGCAGTTATCAACAAGATAGGCGGCAGAGGGGTAATAGTAAGCATAGGAAGTGAGCTTCAGCACAACTGCATGATGGACTGCAGTCTTGTGACAGCAACCTACAGGTCCGGTGAAAGGGAAGCTGGCCGGATAGGCATTATCGGACCTACCAGAATGGAGTACGAAAGGGTGGTGGCGGTACTGGAATTTATGGCGGAATACATTTCTAGGTTGATAAAAACCGACTGGTAGAAGATATAAGAACCGTGGAAAAATTTTTAGATTATTGAATAAGGGTGATGCATAATGGAAGACAAGGGTAAGGAAATCAGGGATGACAAGACCAAGCCTGCCGATACCGATGGAAGTAACGGGCAGGACGAAACCCGGCCGGAGGATACCGGTGGGACTGCCGTATCCGGAGAAGCCGTCGGTGAAGCCGAAGAATACTACAACCGCATGTTACGGCTGCAGGCGGATTTTGACAATTACAGGAAGCGTGTGGCCAGGGAAAAGGACGAGATTTACAGTTATGCTGCCGGGGAAATACTTCTCCAGTTTCTGAGCGTTTTGGATAACCTGGAAAGGGCATCCGAAGCGGCCGCCGGGGACGGCGGTAGCCGCGGCACAGATTCTTTCAGGGAAGGGATTGACATGGTGATTAAACAGATAAGGGGTATTATGTCAAAATATCATGTCGAGGAAATCCCTACCCAAGGCGTCAAGTTTGACCCCAATTACCATCACGCCGTTATGAAGGTGGATGACACGGATGATGAAGAGGGTACCATTCTGGAAGTGTTCCAGAAAGGATACAGGATAAAATCAAGGGTATTAAGACCCAGCATGGTAAAGGTTGCATTATAGTAAAGGAGGATAAGTAACATGAGCAAAGTAATAGGCATAGACCTTGGAACCACCAATTCATGCGTAGCAATTATGGAGGGCGGAGAAGCCACGGTAATACCGAATGCCGAGGGCAGCAGGACAACTCCGTCGGTGGTGGCCTTTTCCAAGGACGGAGAAAGAATGGTAGGACAGGTGGCAAAAAGACAGGCGATAACAAACCCTGCCGGTACCGTCACTTCAATAAAAAGGTTGATGGGAAGCGATCATAAGAGCAATATAAACGGTAAGGAATACACACCCCAGGAAATATCGGCGATGGTGCTGCAAAAGCTTAAAAGCGATGCCGAGAGCTACCTGGGTGAAAAAGTTACCAAAGCGGTAATCACCGTACCCGCATATTTTACCGACAGTCAGAGGCAGGCCACCAAGGATGCGGGCAGGATAGCCGGGCTTGAAGTCTTGAGAATCATAAACGAACCCACTGCGGCGTCCCTAGCCTACGGCCTGGAAAAGGGAGAGAACCAGAAAATACTGGTTTACGACCTGGGCGGAGGAACCTTCGATGTGTCCATTCTGGAGCTGGGAGAAGGCGTTTTTGAAGTAATGGCCACACACGGTAACAACAAGCTTGGTGGAGACGATTTTGACGAAAGGATAATAGATTATCTGGCGGCAGAGTTCAAAAAGGAAAACGGAATAGACCTGAAAAAGGACAGGACGGCGCTGCAGAGGCTGAAGGATGAAGCCGAAAAAGCAAAAATAGAACTGTCGGGGGTCATGTCCACCAACATTAACCTGCCCTTTATAACCGCCGATGCTTCGGGACCCAAGCACCTGGACATAACCCTTACAAGGGCAAAGTTTGACGACCTGACCGCCGACCTTGTTGAGGCAACCATGGAACCAATGAGGAAGGCTTTGAAGGACGCCGGCCTTAAGGCGGGGCAGATAGATAAGGTTATACTGGTGGGGGGGTCCACAAGGATACCGGCGGTGCAGGAAGCCGTCAAGAAGATAACCGGAAAGGACCCCTACAAGGGGATTAACCCCGACGAGTGCGTGGCTTTGGGAGCTGCGATACAGGCGGGAGTACTTACCGGAGAAGTAAAGGATATAGTGCTTCTGGATGTTACACCGCTGTCCCTCGGTATAGAAACCCTGGGCGGTGTGTTTACCAGGCTGATTGAGAGGAATACCACCATACCCACCAAAAAGAGCCAGATATTTTCGACGGCGGCTGACGGACAGACAAGCGTTGATATACATGTGCTGCAGGGTGAGAGGCATATGGCGGCGCAAAACGTTACCCTCGGCAGGTTCCAGCTGACGGGTATTCCGCCGGCACCGAGGGGGGTACCCCAGATAGAGGTCACCTTTGACATAGACGCCAACGGAATTGTCAACGTATCGGCGAAGGACCTGGGCACCGGTAAGGAACAAAAAATTACAATAACCGCTTCCACCAACCT